>NZ_NCJX01000011.1:0-64653 GCF_002282635.1 Acidiphilium sp. 34-64-41
CGGACGTCAGGCAGCCCAACACAGACGCTACCGGCCTACCATCCGTCCTACGAACGAACGAAAGGGAAAAATTGCGCTGTTCAGAGGTTCCTTAAAGGCAGAGCCTTTAAAATCCATTAGTTTTAGGCAAGGGAAGGGCGACCCAGGCCCAAACAGTTGAACCACCGAGGCAGCGCCCTCCCCTTGCCTAACACTTGCGGATTCTATGGGCTAAGCCCTTAGTGGGGGTCGAGGGGGCGGAGGAGCCGAAGGTTCCAGCGATGCTCGTCATCACTGGAATGGCTCTGGAGGGAAATCCCCCCGCTTTGCTTGCTATCGCGACATCACCCATGCGGATGGCGGGTGAATGCCATGGTACCGTCGGCGAGTTTACCCCAGCGCATCATGAGCAGGTCGCGGACGTAATTCTGGTAGAGGCGCCAGGGTTTTTTCGAACCTTGGCGGGGGAACAGCGCAATGGCGCGTTGCACGTAGCCCGAGGTGAAGTCGAGGAATGGTTCTTCGGTGACTGATGGATCGTTACGGAGCGGCGTGCATTTGGTGTAGTTATGGCGCTTCATGTGATTGAGCAGGCGGCAGACGTAGGCTGCGGTCAGGTCCGATTTCAGGGTCCAGGACGCGTTGGTATAGCCGAACGAGACCGCGAAGTTCGGTACGTTGCTGATCATCATACCCTTGTAGCTCAGCGTTTTTGCAAAATCGACTGTCTTGCCGTCCACCATGACGTCGAGTCCGCCGAGCAGCTTCAGTTTCAAGCCGGTGGCAGCGACGATAATATCAGCGGCGAGTGTTGCGCCGGAGCGGAGAGCGATACCGGTGCTGGTGAACCGCTCGATCTGATCGGTGACGATGCTCGCGGCGCCCGATTTCAAAGCGGTGAACAAATCACCGTCGGGCACCAGACAGAGGCGCTGATCCCAGGGCTTGTAGCGTGGCGTAAAATGGGTCGCGACGTCGTAATCCGGCCCAAGCGCCTGGCGCGCGAGGCCGATGATCCCGGCTTTGACCCGTTCGGGCTTGCGGCGGGCGAGGTTGTAGAAAAACATCCCAAGCAGCACGTTCCGCCAGCGCGTGACACCATAGGCAAGCTGGGCGGGCAGGCGCCGGCGCATCCGGTTGGCGAACGCATCTTCGGACGGGCGAGAAACGATATACGTCGGCGAGCGTTGCAGCATCGTCACATGTGCTGCGGTTTTCGCAAGTTCCGGCACCAGCGTCACGGCGGTGGCGCCGCTGCCGATCACCACGATGCGCTTGCCGACATAATCAAGATCAGCCGGCCAGGACTGTGGATGAACGATGCGGCCGCCAAACGAAGCGGCATCCGGAAACGCAGGCAAATGACCGCCGTCATAATCGTAATAGCCGCTGCACATAAACAGAAAATCGCAGGTAAATTCGACCGTCTTGCCATCAGCCTCAGTGGTTGCGGTCACAGTCCACAGCGCGCGTGCACTGTCCCACGCAGCGCTTTTGACATGGTGCCCGAACCGGATGTGCCGATCGACGCCGAATTCCCGCGCCGTCTCGCGCACGTAGTTCAGGATCGCAGGGCCTGGCGCGATCGCTTTGGAGTCGGTCCAGGGACGAAACGAGTACCCCAGCGTATACATATCCGAATCAGATCGAATTCCGGGATAGCGGAACAAATCCCACGTCCCGCCGATCGCATCGCGCCCCTCCAGCACGACGTAGCTGCGCTCCGGTGTCTCGCGCATTAGATGGCAGGCCGCGCCAATACCGGACAGGCCGGCACCCACCACGACGACATCGAAATGCGCACCGCCTGCCATATGCGGTCAGGTCGTCGCGCGAAACGCTGAGACCGCCTCAGCCGCACCTTGCGCAATGAAGCGCGAATCCGACCCGACCGTGACCAGATCGAAGCCTTTGCCCACCATCATTTTCGCATACCCCGCCGATCCGGTGTGAATCGCGGCCCGCTTGTTGTGATGTTTCGCGCGCGCCAGGATATGTTCGATCGCCTCCATCATGGTGGGATGCGTCGGGTCGAACTGCGGTGCCATACCGAGTGTCAGCGCCAGATCGTTTGGCCCGATATACACCGCATCGATCCCGGGCACCGCCAGAATATCATCGAGCACGCCGACCGCCTGTTTGGTCTCGATCATGGCAAAGCCGGTGACCAGGTCGTTCGCCTGGCTGGCGTAATCGGCACCATGTACGAAGCTCGCGCGGATCGGCCCGTAACTCCGCCCACCCTGCGGTGCGTAGCGCATCGCATTGGCAAACACCCTGGCGTCTTCGACCGAGTTGATCATCGGGCAGATCACGCCGAGCGCGCCGGCATCGAGCGATTTCATGATGATGCCGGGATCGACCCACGGCACCCGCACGATCGGCACCACGTCGGTCGTGCTGATCGCGGTCAGCATCCGCACCGCGGCGGCGTAATCGACCACGCCGTGCTGCAGATCGACCGTCAGACTGTCCCAACCCTGGTGCGCCATGATCTCGCTGGCAAATCCATCAGGAATCGCCAGCCAGCCATTCAACACCGCGCGATTTTCACCCCAGATTTTCGTGAGTGACATGATAGCCCCCTTTACCGCATCGTCGGCATGGCGAACTCGGCACCGGCGCGAATACCGGTCGGCCAGCGCGACGTCATGGTTTTGAGCTTGGTATAGAAATGCACACCCTCGCGCCCGTGCATGCCGTGATCGCCAAAGCTCGACCGCTTCCACCCGCCGAACGAATGAAACGCCATCGGCACCGGAATCGGCACGTTGATCCCGACCATGCCGACCTCGATCTGATCGGCAAAACTGCGCGCCGCATCGCCGTCGCGCGTGAAAATCGACGTGCCATTACCGAACTCATGCGCATTGATAATCGAAACCGCATCATCGAACGTCTTTTCCCGCACCACCGACAGCACCGGCCCGAAAATTTCCTCGGAATGAATCCGCATGCCCGGGCGCACATGGTCGAACAGGGTCGGCCCGACGAAATACCCGTCCTCATGCCCCTGCAGTTTCAACCCGCGGCCATCGACCACCAGTTTCGCCCCCTCCGCGATACCGATATCGATATATGACAGGACCTTGGCCTTATGTTCCTTGGACACTAACGGCCCCATCTCGGCCTCATGATCTGTGCCCGGCCCTATCTTCAGCGCCCTTGCACCTCTCGCAAGCCGGTCTACTAACTCATCGGCGATATCACCCACCGCGACGGCCACCGAAATCGCCATGCAGCGCTCTCCGGCGGAGCCATAGGCCGCCCCCATCAGCGCATCGACGGTCTGATCCAAATCCGCGTCCGGCATCACCACCATGTGGTTCTTCGCCCCGCCCAGCGCCTGCACCCGCTTGCCATGTGCCGAAGCCGTGGTGAAAATATGCTCGGCAATCGGCGTCGAGCCGACAAAGCTGATCGCGGCAATCCGCTTGTCGGTCAGCAGCGTATCCACCACGTCACGATCACCATTGACCACGCTGAACACGCCCGCCGGCAAGCCGGCCTCTTTCAACAATTCCGCCAACCGCAGCGCGGCCGAGGGTACTTTCTCGGAAACCTTCAGGATAAAGCAATTGCCGCACGCAATCGCGACCGGAAACATCCACAACGGCACCATCGCCGGAAAATTGAACGGCGTAATCCCCGCCACCACGCCAAGCGGTGCGCGGATCGTGTAGCTATCGACGTTGGTGCCCACGTTGCGCGAATATTCCCCCTTGAGCACGTCGGGAATGCCGCAGGCGAATTCCACCACCTCCATGCCGCGCACCACCTCGCCCGCCGCATCCGACAGCACTTTGCCGTGCTCGTTGGTGATTAGCGCGGCCAACTCGCCCTTATGCGTCTCGATCAGTTCCTTGAACTTGAACATCACCCGCGCGCGCCGCAGCGGCGGGGTAGCCGCCCAGGCCGGAAACGCAGCCACAGCGCCGGCAATCGCGCGCTCGACCTCAGCAGGCGTCGCCACCGCGACCACGCCGGTTTGCGTCCCCAGGGCTGGGTCGAACACCGGCAGGTGCCGTGTTCCCTCGCCATCGATATGTTGGTTGTCGATGAAATGACCGCGCGATTTCATGGCGTACCCTCAATATTTCCTGCGCACATATTGTCGCCCCGACCGCCCCAGGGCAACCCCCGCCACGGCGCGCTTGCATTGCGCGCCACGCCGCGCGATTTTGCGCCCAACTTGAACCACGCGGGGGCATCATGGTGCAAAGCAGCAATTATCGGATCGACGGCAAACGCCTCTGGGACACTTTGATGGCAATGGCGACGATCGGTGCCACGCCGAAAGGCGGCGTCAACCGCGTCACCCTCACCGAGGTCGATCGCAGCGGCCGCGCCCAGTTTGCCCTTTGGTGCAAACAGGCCGGCCTCACCCTCCGGTCCGACAGCATGGGCAACATGTTCGCCCGCCGCCCCGGACGTGACAATTCACGCCCGCCCGTCCTGTTCGGCAGCCATCTCGACAGCCAACCGACCGGCGGCAAGTTCGACGGCGCGCTGGGCGTCATCGCCGGACTCGAAGTGATGCGCACGCTCGACGATCTCGGCATCGTCACTGAAGCCCCGGTCGAACTGATCAACTGGACCGACGAGGAAGGATCGCGCTTCGGCCGCGCCATGATGGGCAGCGCCGTCTGGGCCGGCGTCCATCCCGAAGCCACCATCAAATCCCTGCGCGATGCCGAAGGCATCTCCGTCGCCGAAGCGCTCACCGCCATCGGTGCCGAAGGCGCGGAACCCGCCACGCACACGCCGGCCGATTCCTATTTTGAACTGCACATAGAACAAGGTCCCATCCTCGAGCGCGAGGCCAAAACCATCGGCATCGTCACAGGCGCACAAGCACAGGTCTGGTTCGACGCCACACTGACCGGCCAGGATTCCCACGCCGGCACCACCCCGCCCGACGCCAGGCGCGATGCGCTCGCAGGCGCCGCCGAAATCATTCTGCTGGTCGAACGCATCATGCGCGCGCAGGGCGATGCCGGACGCGGCACGGTCGGCCGCCTGACCGTACACCCCAATTCGCCCAATGTCGTCCCTGGTGAAATCCGCTTCGGCTGCGAATTCCGCCATCCTGACGATGCGGTGATCGCCACCATCGTCGATGATTTCCCGAAGCAGGCGGCCGATCTTGCCGCCGCCCGCGGCCTCGCGCTCCGCATCACCCCGGTGTTCCGCGTTGCCGCCACCCCGTTCGATGCAGACTGCATCGATTTGGTCCGCCAGGCCTGCGCCCGCCTTGGCTACCCCGCCCGCGAAATGGTCTCCGGCGCCGGGCACGATGCCGTACACGTTGCCACCGTCATCCCCACCGCCATGATCTTCACCCCGTGCAAGGACGGTCTCTCCCACAACGAAGCGGAATCGATCACGCCGGACGAAGCGGAAGCCGGCACCCAGATCCTGCTTGACGTCGTGCTCGCGCGTGCCAATCGTATGGGTTGAACCGGCAGCGCAGCGCGCAGCCCCTTTCGGAGAACCCCCATGAGCCAACACCCCGCATTCACCGCCGGTCGCGGCGCCGTCATCACGGGCGGCGCCAGCGGCATCGGCCTCGCCACCGCGCAACACTGCGCCGCAAATGGAATGAGCCTGTTCCTTGCGGATATCGACCAAACCGCGCTCGAATCTGCCCGCGCCGCCATCTTCACCGACCATCCAGGCACCACGATCGAAACCATCGTCACCGATGTCGGAAACCGTGCCGACGTCCAGCGTCTGCACGACATCGCCGCGCGATCCGGCCCGATCGGCCTGCTGATGAACAATGCCGGCGTCGAAGGTGGTGGCGGCCTCACCGCCGATGCCGCCCGCTGGCACACCATCATCGACACCAATCTATGGGGCGTCATCAACGGCGTGCAGGTTTTCATGCCGACCTTGATGGCGCAAGGTATCCCGGCCGCGATCATCAATACGGGGTCGAAACAGGGCATCACCATGCCGCCCGGCGATACCGCCTACAATGTCTCCAAGGCCGGCATCAAAGCCGTCACCGAAGCCCTGGCGCACGATCTGCGCGAAGCCGGATCACCGGTCACCGCCCATCTCCTGATCCCCGGCTTCACCTTCACGGGCTTCACCAAAAAACGCGTCGCCGAAAAACCCGATGCCGCATGGACACCGGAACAAGTGGTCGCCTTCATGGCCGAACGCCTCGCGCAGGGCGATTTCTACATCCTCTGCCCAGACAACGCGGTAACTCAAGCCATCGACCACAAGCGCATCGCCTGGGCCGCCGGCGACATCATCCACAACCGCCCGGCACTCTCGCGCTGGCACCCGGATTACCAAGCCGCCTTCGAGGTCTTCGTCAAATCGTAGCAACCGCCGCACTTCCCCCCCGCCAGGTGCCCGCCTATACTGTGCCAGACGTCGCATAGGCGCGGGGTCGGCAACGGAGATGTCATGTTCAGCTCAATCAGCCGCACCATCACCGGCATCGCCGTGGCCACAAGCCTCACAATCACCGGCGCCGCCTACGCGAACCCTTCGATGCTGAAAACATTCCAGTTCGACCACCCCATCTTCCAGCAATGCTGAAAACATTCCAGTTCGACCACCCCATCTTCCAGCACCCGCACCCTTTCGCCACCAGCCACATGGTCATCCAGATCAGCGGGAACGATCCGGCAATCTGGTCGCTCGCCCTGAACAACGCCGAAAACGCGCTGAAACTGCTGGGAAATGACCAGACACAGATCGTCCTGGTAGCCTTCGGCCCCGGTCTGCACATGCTGCTGGCGAACTCACCGGTCGCCGACCGGATCAACGCGCTCAATAAGTCTGGGGTCGAGTTCGATGCCTGCAACAACACGCTCCAAGCCATGGCCCGCGCACTCGGCCACGTTCCCAAACTGGTGCCGCAGGCCATGATCGTGCCCGCCGGAATCGTGCGGATCGTGCAGCTTGAGTCGCATGGATTCAGCTATATCAAGCCGTAAAAAAGGTCAGCACGAAAGGGAAGGACGAGTCTTCGTTTTGGTCAAAAAAAGAAGCGCTTTTCTCACTGTTATAACCCCATCGCCCCCAACGCCGCCCGAAAAAACCCAGGCCCGCCGAAATTGCCCGATTTCAGCGCAAACAGCATCGTCTCCCCGCCCAGGCTGCGCAACAGCGGCACCCCCGGGGCAATCTCGCCGCCGATTTCGAGCGCCGTCACTCCAAGCCGATCGATTACCGCCCCCGAGGTTTCACCCCCCGCAACAATCAACCGCCGAACCCCGAGCCCAACCAGGCCCGCCGCCAATTCCGCCAGCGCCGCCTCAATCCGCGCGCCCACACCAGCGCCATGCACCGATTGCAACCGGCCGACCACAGCAGGCGTCGCGCTGCTCCCAAGCAGCACCGGCCCATCCGCCAGGCGCTCCGCGGCCCACGCCAGCATCCCAGCCGCATACCCCGCATCACCCAGCAGCCGATCGATATCGAGCCGTGCCACCGGCAAAGTGCTCTCCACCGCATCGATCTGTTCCAACGTCGCGGCCGAACAACTGCCGGCAATGATCGCGGCGTGACCGTCAACATCAGGCCAGGCCGGCACCGCAGCCGCCTGCCCCGCACCCACCGCTGCCCGTGCCAGTCCCAATCCCAGGCCAGACGCCCCGGTCGAAAGCCTCATCGCAAACGCCGCTTCACCCAGAGCGAACAGATTTCGTTCCGACACAGCATCGACAATTGCGCTCCGCACGCCGGTATCGCCCAGCGCCGCCAGTCGCGTACTAATCGCCGCCGCGCCGCGCTCGACGCAGTCGAGCGCAACCAACCCGACAGCCCGCGCCGACTGCCGCGCCAGCACCCGCACCAAATCGGAATCCCGCATCGGGTTCAGCGGGTGATCCTTCAACGGACTTTCGTGCAGCGGCCGCGAGCCCACGAACAAATGCCCCTGAAACACGGTGCGCCCGGTTTCGGGAAACGCCGGCGTCACCGGAACCACCGATGCATCCAGCGCCGCCGCCAGCGCTTCGGTCACCGGCCCGATATTGCCGGCATCCGTCGAATCGAAGGTCGAGCAGACCTTGAACATGATGTGCCCCGCGCCCTCGCCCCGTAGCCAGGCCAGCGCTCCCAGCGACCGTGCCACCGCATCCGCCGCCGGCACCGAGCGCGTCTTGAGTGCGACCACCACGGCATCGACTTCACCCAACGCCAACCCTGCCTCCGGCACGCCGATCGTCTGGATCGTGCGCAGCCCCTGCCGCGTCAGCGTGTTCGCCAGATCGGACGCACCGGTATAATCATCGGCAATGCAACCCAGCTTCAGGCTCACCGCCGCAGACTTTCGAACCAGCCGAGTCCCTCGCGCGTCGCCCCACGCGGCCGGTATTCGCAACCGACGATGCCGGCATAGCCCAGCCGGTCTAGTTCATCGAACAAGAACGGGTAATTCACCTCCTCGCCATCCGGTTCGTTGCGCGAAGGCACGCTGGCAACCTGCACATGGCCGATCATCTTGATATGGTTGCGTAACCGCATCGTGATGTCGCCGTGAATGATCTGGCAGTGATACATATCGAACTGCAAACGCACATTGCCGATCCCAAGCTCAGCGATCATCGCCGCCGCTGCATCGATATCATTGAGAAAATATCCCTGCATATCGCGCGCATTGATCGGCTCCAGCAACAGATCGATCCCATGCGCCGCGAGCGTCTCCGCCGTCCGCACCACCGCATCCCGATAGCGCGCCATCGCCGCCGGATCGTGCGGGTCACCGATGCCGGCCATCAGATGCAGCCGCGTCACCCCGGTCGCCGCCGCATACTCAAGCGCCCGCGCGGTCCCATCGACCATTTCATCGATACGTCCCGTCAACGATGCCAGCCCCCGCTCGCCCGACGCCCAATTGCCCGGCGGCAGATTGAACAGCGCCTGCGTCAGCCCGTGCTGCGCGAGGCGCGTGCCGATCGCCTCGGGCGGATGCTCATACGGAAACAGGAACTCCACAGCATCAAACCCCGCATCGGCCGCCGCAGCGAACCGATCGAGAAATGCATGCTCAGTAAACATCATCGTCAAATTCGCCGCAAACCGAACCATATCTGTGATCCCATAATAAAAGTTGTTTGGTTCTTTTTCATAAAAAAGAACAACTGACTTACTGCCCCTGCGGCAACTGCACCCCGGAAATCATCGCAAACAACCGCGCGACCGAGGCATCATCATCCCGCCCCATCCCCGCCGCCGCCGTCATCAGAAACAACTGCAACGCCGATCCCGCCATCGGCACCGCAAGCGGCGCCGTCCGCGCCATGTCGAGCACGATTCCCAGATCCTTGGTAAAAATATTCACCGCGCTGCGCGGCGCATAATCCGCGTCCAGAATATGCGGCACCCGGTTCTCGAACATCCAGCTATTGCCGGCCGAACCCGTTATCACCTCGTAGAGTTTCCGCAAATCCAGCCCGAGTGAAGCGCCGAACGCCACCGCCTCGCACGCCGCCGCAATATGCACCCCGGCCAGCAACTGGTTGACCATCTTGAAGCCCGCACCAACGCCCGGCGCATCGCCAAGCTCATGCAGCGTCGCCGCCAGCGCCCCCAGCACCGGTCGCGCCCGCTCGAACGCCGCCGCACTGCCGGAGGCCAGAACCGTCAGCTTGCCTTCCGCCGCCCGCGCCGCGCCGCCACTGATCGGCGCATCCAGATAATGCAGCCCCTGCCCTTCCAACCGCGCCGCCAGAGCCCGCACCACATCCGGCGCCATCGTCGCACAGGAGATGAACACCGAACCCGGCGCCATCGCGGCAGCACAACCATCCGCGCCAAACAGGATCGCCTCGGTCTGCGCCGCATTCACCACCACGCACACAACCGCATCCGCACCCACAGCGGCGGCCGCCGGCGTTGCCGCCACATACCCACCGGCGTCGGCAAGGCGCTGCGCATTCGCCGCAACCACATCGTAGCCGGCCACATCGAACCCCGCACGGACCAGCGATACCGCCATGCCGAAACCCATCGAACCTAGGCCGATTACGGCGATGCGGGGCGTAGTCATGGGGTGAACTCCAAATCAAAAAGGAAAGAAGACAGTTCTTTTTTGAAAAAAAGAACCAAAAAACTTTTATTCATTTCGATCATGTGCTGCTGCGGGCTTCCAGCACGAAACCTACGTCGATGCGGCGTTGCGCGGGCGGGGTGCCATTGATCCGGGATAGCAGCATGGTCGCCGCCTGCTTGCCGATTTCTTTTCGCGGCGAAGTAATCGTGGTCAGCGCCGGCGTCACCAACGCGCTCATCGGCAAGCCATTGAACCCCGCAACCGCAACCCGCCCCGGCACCGCAATGCCCTCGCGCTGCGCCCGCAAAACCGCCCCCACCGCCATCTCGTCATTGGCAAAGAACAGCGCATCGACCTGCGGATCCGCCGCCAAAACATCGGCCAGCGCATGCCACCCAACCTCCTGCCCTGGTCCCCATGGATACTCAAACAAAATATCGCTTGCCCCACCGACCTCGGCAATATGTCGGCGCATGCCATCATAACGCTGTCGTGCCCGATAATCATCGCGCATCCGCGTGCCGACGAACCCAATCCGCCGATACCCGCGCTCGAGCAGATGCGCCGCCATCACCGCGCCGGCTCGCACGTGCGACAAGCCGACATTCATGTCGATGCAGCGCGCGCCATATTCCATGAACTCGACCACCGGCACATCGGCGTTCTTCAACAGCGTCGCCGTGCGCGGCAGATGCCGTAATCCCGCGAGCAAAACACCTGGCGGCGCCCAACCCAACAAGGTGGAAGCCAGTGCCGCCTCACGATCCAGATCATAATCGGTGCTGCCCAGCAGCATCTGATAGCCTGCCGCCTCGATCGTCTCCTGAATCCCCTCTATCACCTCGACGAACACGACGTTCGACAATGACGGCACGATCACCGGAATCACCCGTGTCTTGGCCGAGGCCAGCGCACCCGCCATCCGGTTGGGCACATAGCCCAAAGCCTCGACCGTCGCATTGATCCGCCCGCGCAAAACCTCCGAAACCGTCTCAGGCGTATTCAGCGCGCGGGATACCGTGATCGGTGAAACACCGGCCGCCGCCGCCACGTCGCTCAGCGTCACGGCAGTACGACGGCCGCGCCGCGGTTCGCGCGGGCGCAACGAGGCGGACGATGGGTCCATAACCGGCGCGTCTCTCCAAACTGTCCCGCGATTGAACGCGGCTGTTTCAATTAACATCGATTATCGCGAAGTTTTGTTCGCCGCGCAAGATGGTAGCGCTGTCAGATTTTGGTTGCGCTACCAAAAATCCCCGCCTATATCGGTCTCAGCCGGGCAGCCGATTATAACCGCACCGCGCAAAGGGAAACGAAACGTGCTCGCAACGTCACCGCCAACGCTCGCGTTCGGTCAAGATCAGGCGCCCGATCAGGCGTTCGCCCCGCGCAGCGGTCGGCTCAGCGCCGTCGCGATCGACAAGAGCTTCCTCGCGAACCGCGTGCTCAAGCGCGTCAGCCTCGGCCTCGCACCCGGCGAAGTCCATACGCTGATGGGCGAAAACGGCGCCGGCAAATCCACCTTGTTCCGCGTCCTCGCCGGCATTCACCGCCCCGACGCCGGCACCATCACGCTCGATGCCGCACAGCTCGACCTGCGCAACCCGCACGCCGCCCAAGCCCACGGCATCTACCTGGTCCCGCAGGAACCCGCGCTAATGGGCGAACTCAGCGTCGCGGAAAATATGTATCTCGGCATGCTGCCCACTAGCGGCCCACTGCCCGGCCGCGTCGATTGGCGCAGCATCCGTGCGCGCAGCCAGGATGCCCTGCGCACGCTCGGCCTCGATATCGATGTGCGCGACGATGCCCGGCACCTCAGCATCGCGCAGCAGCAGCTCGTCGAGTGCGCCAAGGCCCTGCTGCGCGGCTGCCGCATCATCCTGTTCGACGAACCGACCTCCCCGCTCACATCGCGCGAGGTCGGTTTCCTGTTCGGCATCATCCGCCGGCTGCGCGACGATGGCTACACGCTCGGTTTCATCAGCCACCGCATGGACGAGGTGATGGACATCAGCGACCGCATCAGCGTGCTGCGCGACGGTGCGGTGACCGACGAGGTCGACCGCACCGGCTTCGACCGCTCACGCCTGGTCAGCGCCATGGTCGGCCGCACCCTCAACTTCGACCGCAAGCGCATCCACCGCGCTGGCGTCGGCACGCCTGCGCTGACCGTGCGCGGCCTGACCCACCCCACCGCCTTCCGCGCGATCGACCTTGATGTTCATCCCGGTGAAATCGTCGGGTTCGCCGGGTTGATCGGCGCCGGGCGCACCGAAATCGCCGAGGCGATCTGCGGCCTGCGCGAAAAATCCGCAGGCACCGTCATGCTAAACGGGCAGGACATCACCACCGCCTTGATCCCGCACATCATCGAGGCGGGGCTGGTCTATGTTCCCGAAGACCGTGCCCGCCACGGCGCGATTCTGCCGATGTCGATCCGCGACAATGCCACCGCCGGGCAGATCACCAGGCTGCAGCGCGGCGTCGGCCTGCTCGACCGCGTGCGTGAAGCCGAGATTGCCAAGCAGACCATCGCGCGCTTTCGGGTCCGCGCGCGCGGCCCGGCCCAGCCGATGCGCGAACTTTCCGGCGGCAACCAGCAAAAGATCGTCTTCGGCAAATGGATGAGCACCAACCCCACGGTCGCCATCCTCGATGAACCGACCCGCGGCGTCGATGTCGGTGCCAAGGAAGACATCTACCGCCTGATCGAAGAGCTTTCGCAAGCCGGCATGGCAATCATCGTGATTTCCTCGGAACTCGAAGAATTGATCGCCCTGTGCGACCGCATTCTCGCCATCTATGGCGGGCGGATCACGGCCGAACTGCGCGGCGCCGAAATCACCGCCGCCAGCGTCGGCGCGGCGTTCCTCGGCGCTGGGAGCGGGCCGGCATGAGCACCACAACGATCAATGCCGCGCTGCAAAAGCGCCGCCCGCGCCGCGAGATTCGCGAAATTACCCTGCTCGTCGTCACCATCGCCATCGTGCTCGGCGTCGGCATCGTCAAGCCGAGCTTCATGCAATACGACAATCTCGAATTCATGGTGCTCAGCGCCGTCGTGCTCGGCCTGATCGCGATCGGCCAGACCTTCGTCATCATGACCAGTGGGATCGATCTCTCGGTCTCCGCCGTCATGGGGCTCAGCGCCGTGGTGTTCGGCCTCGCCTCCACCACGATCCATCTGCCGCTCGCCGCCGCCCTGCCGCTCTGCCTGATCCTCGGTGCAGCGCTCGGCAGCATCAACGGCCTGCTGGTCGCCTGGGTCCGCATCCCACCGATCATCGCGACCCTCGGCACCTACAGCCTGTTCGGCGGCCTCACCTTCATCGTCTCCAACGGCACCCAGGTCGATCAGGTCTCGAACCAGTTCGCGACCTTCGGCAACGGCAACCTGATCCCCCACCTGCCGGTGCCGACCCCAGTGCTCGCGCTCGCGGCGGTCGCCTTGTTCGCGTGGTTCGTGCTGAACCACATGATCTTCGGCCGGAACATCCTCGCGGTCGGCAACAACGCGGGCGCCGCCTACAACGCCGGCATCCCGGTCAAACGCACGTTGCTGTTCGTCTACATGATCGCCGGTGCCCTCGCCTCGTTTGGCGGCCTCGTCTTCGTCGCCTATACGGGCTCCGCCACCGCGACAACCGGAACCGGCGACCATGTCGAGTTGCAATCCATCGCCATCGCGCTGATCGGCGGCACGCTGATCAGCGGCGGCCGCGGTAACCTCGCCGGCACCGTCATCGGCAGCATTTTCCTCAGCGTCGTCATCACCGCCTTGGTGTTCCTCCATGTTCCGGCCATCTGGTATTCCGCAGGCGAGGGCTTGATGATCCTCGCCGCCGTCACCCTCGGCGCCAAACGCGGAGCGGCCCGATGAAACGCTTCCTCCCCCGCGACGCGTGGGACCGCACGCTCGCGATCATCCTGATCGCCCTGCTGCTCGCCTTCAGCACCCTCATCCCCGGCTTCTATGCCGGCTTCGGCGGCACGCTCGCCATCACGGAACAATTCCTCCCGTTCGGCTTCGTCGCCATCGGCCTCGCCGTGGTCATCCTCACCGGCGGGATCGATCTTTCGGTCGGCGCCATCGCCAGCCTCAGCGCCGTCATCATGGCAATCCTCACCAAATCCGCCGGGCTCGACATCTGGCTTGCATCGCTGCTCGCGCTGATCATCGGTGCTGCCCTCGGCTGGCTCAACGGCATCGTCATCACCCGCCTGCGGATCGAACCGCTGATCGCCACGCTGGCCACCAGTTTCATCTACACCAGCATCGCCACCGCACTCGCCGGCGCCTCGCCGCCCTACGGTTTCGGCAAACCCTTCGCCGTGCTCGGCAGCGGCACAATCGCGGTCGTCCTGCCGGTCCAGCTTCTGATGTTCATCATGATCGCCATTGGATTTTCGATCCTGGTCACCCGCACCGGCTTCGGCCGGCGCATCATCATGGTCGGCTACAATCGCGATGCCGCGCATTACGCAGGTGTTGCGGTTCCCGGCCTGCTGCGCAAAGTCTACGCGATCAGCGGCTTCATGGCCGCCTTCGCCGGCATCGTGCTCGCCTCCTATTACGATGCGGTCCGGCCGGACATGGGTAACATCCTGCTGCTCACCGCCATCACCATGGTCGTGCTCGGCGGCGTCAGTATTTTCGGCGGCGAAGGCGGCATTCTCGGCGTCACCCTCGGCGTGCTGATCCTCGGCGTATTGCGTCAGGGCATGCTGATCGCCGGATTTTCCGACATGGTCACCACCATGCTGACCGGCGCCATCCTCCTCGTCTCGATCGCCGCGAAAAACCTGTTGTCCGATCGCGGCTTCGGCTACGGCGCGCTCCTACTGCGCCTGATCGATTCCCGCAAACAGGAGGCCGCGCCGCCGAACACCTGACCCAGCCATCAACCTCAATCAAAAACAGCATCAGCGGAGACTTTCCATGAAATCCATCACCAAAACCCTGCTTCTCGCCTCGGCCCTTTGCAGCCTCGCCGGCATCGCCCCCGCTCACGCGCAGGGCAAGCGCATTAAGGTCGCCATGGTACCCAAGCTCATCGGCCTTTCGGTATTCAAGGCGAACGAAAAAGGCGCAATTGCTGTAGCCAAAAAACTCAACATCCAGTTCCTCTACACCGGTCCGGTTACCGCCTCCGCACAGGGCCAGGTCGATATCATCAACAGCCTGATCGCGCGCCGCTTCAACGTCATCACCATCACCTCGAACAACCCGACCCAGCCGGCCCCCGCCCTCGAACGCGCGATGAAACAGGGCATCAAAGTGGTCAGCTACGATTCCGATGTCGCCCCCGATGCGCGGGACTTCTTCATCCAGAACACCTCCTACCCCGCAATGGGCAAGGCGATGGTCGACTCGGTTGAAAAATACGCAGGGCCGGACGCCAAAGTCGCCATCCTGTCCTCGACCCCGGATGCCGCGATTCAGAACGCCTGGCTCGGCGCGGTCAAAACCTACATGACCGCGAATTTTCCGAAAATGACTGTGGTGACCACGCAATATGGTGAATCCAGCCCCTCGAAATCGCTTTCGGCCGGGCTCAACATCCTGCAGGCCTATCCGGATGTCACCGCAATCATCGCGCCCGACGGTGCCGCCGAAGTCGGCGCGGCCGCCGCGGTGAAAAAACTAGGCCGCACCGGCAAGGTTTTCGTCACCGGCGCGAGCGACCCCGATTCGATCCGCCAATACGTCAAGGACGGCATCATCAAGGCAAGCCCGCTGTGGGATGAAGTCAAGGAAGGCGAATTGGTCATGAACGTCTCCCGCCTCGCCGCCGATGACAAGCTCAAAGCCAACGACACCTTCACCGTCACCGGGCTTGGCACCTACACCGTGAAGGACAAAGTCATCGTCTTCAGCAAGCCGCTGGTGTTCACCGCGGCCAATATCGACCAGTACCACTTCTGACCCTGACGCCGGCGGCCCAGCCGCCGGCGACTTTCCCTCGATACGGAGTCTCCCTCATGAAAAAAATCATCTTCACCGGCGGCACCGGCAAAGCCGGCAAGCACGCCGTCGCGCATCTGGTCGAGCACGGCTATCGCGTGCTCAACCTCGACACCAAGCCGCTCGATAATCCCAAAGTCCGCACCCTGATCACCGACATCACCGATTCCGGCCAGGTGTTCAACGCCCTGTCCAGCTATACCGGCCTACACGAGTTCGACCCGTCGCTCCGCCCGGAACCGATCGATGCGGTGGTCCATTTCGCCGCCATCCCGCGCATCATGATTACGCCGGACAACGAGGTGTTCCGCATCAACACCATGGGCACCTACAACGTGATCGAAGCCGCGGTGAAGCTCGGCATTAAAAAAGTCATCATCGCATCGAGCGAGACCACCTACGGTCTCGTGTTCGCCAACGAACCGCGCAACCCCGACTATTTCCCACTCGACGAGGAATATCCGGTCGACCCGATGGACAGCTACGCGCTGTCGAAAATCTGCAACGAGCGCACCGCCCGCGCCTTTGCCCTGCGCTCGGGCATCGACATCTACGCGATCCGCATCGGCAACGTGATCGAGCCGCATGAATACGCCCAGTTCCCGCAATTCTTCGCCGATCCGGGTTTTCGCAAGCGCATCGCCTGGAGCTATATCGATGCGCGCGACCTCGGCGAGATTTGCCGCCTCGCGATCGAAAAGGATGGGCTAGGCTATCAGGTGTTCAACGCCGCCAGCGGCGATACCTCGTCGGACCTGCCCACCGCCGAGCTGCTCAGCCGCTTCTACCCCGGCGTCCCTGTCCATGGCGAACTGTCGGAATATGAAACCCTGCTCTCGAACAAAAAAACCCGCGAAGTCCTAGGCTTCAAACAAGCCCACCACTGGCGCGACTACGTCAACTGACAAAAGTTTTTTGGTCCTTTTTTTCAAAAAAGGACTACTTCCTCTTTTATTTCTATAAAGGCCCAACATGACCAAAGACAAAATCGGCTTCATCGGCGTCGGCCTCATGGGCCACGGCATGGCGAAAAACATCATCGAGGCGGGTTATCCCCTCACGGTCATGGGCCACCGCAACCGCACCCCGGTCGAGGAATTGATCGGTCGCGGCGCCACCGAAGCCAAGACCCCGAAAGCCCTGGCCGAAGCAAGCGACATCGTCTTCCTCTGCGTCACCGGCAGCGACCAGGTCATGGCGGTCACCCAGGGCGAACACGGTCTCGCCGCCGCCGGCAAACCGCTGATCATCGTCGATTGCTCGACCTCCGATCCCTCGGTCACCACCAAACTCGCGGCCAGCCTCGCCGCCGAACACATCACCCTGATCGACGCCCCGCTCGGCCGCACCCCCAAGGATGCCTGGGAGGGCACGCTCGATGTCATGGTCGGCGGCGATCCGGCCACGATCGACCGGATCCGCCCGATCATTGAAACCTTCTCCCAGCGCATGATCCACACCGGCCCCACCGGCACCGGCCACACCATGAAACTGCTGAACAATTTCCTCTCGCTCGGCTACGGCGCGCTCTACGCCGAAGCGCTCATGCTCGGGGAAAAATCCGGCCTCAGCGCCGAGACCTTCCACAGTGTGATCAGCGGCGGACGGATGGATTGCGGCTTCTACCAAACCTACATGAACTACGTGGTCGGGCGCGATCGCAACGCCCATAAATTCACCCTCTCGAACGCACTGAAGGACACCTCCTACCTCAACGCCTTCGCCCAGGCCCAGAACGCCGCCAACCCGATCGCCACCGCCGTGCGCAACTCCTACGCGCTGGCCATCGGCACCGGCCATGGCGACGATTACGTGCCCATGCTGTCCGATATCATCGCCGAGCTGAACGGCCTGCCCCCCAAATCGTGAGCGAATCCGCCCTCCGCGAAGCCATCTGCCGGTTCGGCCGCTCTCTGTTCGAGCGCGGTCTGACCCCCGGCGCCTCGGGCAACATCAGCGTCCGCCTCGAAGACGGCGGCTGGCTCTGCACCCCCACCGATGCCTCGCTCGGCTTCCTCGACCCCGCCCGCATCGCCCGGCTCGACCGCAACCGCACCCTCCTCTCGGGCGATAAACCCACCAAGGAAATCCCGCTGCACGATGCGCTGTACGACACACGGCCCGATGCCGGCGCGGTGGTGCACCTCCACTCAACCCACGCCGTCGCCCTCTCCACCCTGCCCAATCTCGACCCCGCCGAAGCCCTGCCGCCGATCACCCCCTACGCTGTCATGCGCGTCGGCAAACTTGCCCTGATCCCCTACCACATGCCCGGCGACCCCGCCGTCGCCACCGCCATCCGCGGCCTCGCCGGCCGCCACAGCGCCGTGCTGCTCGCCAATCACGGCCCCGTCGTCGCCGCCAAAAAACTCGACGCCGCCGTCTTCGCCATCGAGGAACTCGAAGAAACGGCCAAACTGGTCCTGTTGCTGCGCAACCTCAATCCACGGATGCTGACACCAGATCAGGTCGCGGCCCTGGTCAGGCAATTCGGGTTATCGTAGCAAGCTGAAGGCAAGGTAAGGTCTTCTTTTTTGTGAACAAAAAAGAAGCAAAAAAAACTTTGGTCATCTGTGCCGCGCCGGTGACGCTAACTGCGGCTCAATACCGCCCTTGCCTTTATTCCGTTATATCCGTATTTTACGGATTATCCGAAATCGAGGTATAGTGCCAATGTCGATCGACGCCATTGCCAACTTCACGGCCAGCGATCTGAAACAATCCGGCCCGATCCTCGATGCCGCAACCCAGGGCGTCGTCCGGATCAAGCGGCGCGGCGAAGCCTTCCTACTCCTCCGCGAAACTCAGTTCGAAACAATGATCGCCGAAGCAGCCGATCCCCGCCCGAAAACCCTGGCCGATCTGCTGGTCGATTACGACCCGAACGATGTAAAGCAACGCCTCACCACCTGGATCAATGAACAACCATCCGGTCGTGAAACACTCTGACCGTGCCACCGCCGG
The DNA here is from genome assembly GCF_002282635.1 of Acidiphilium sp. 34-64-41. Classification (NCBI taxonomy): domain Bacteria; kingdom Pseudomonadati; phylum Pseudomonadota; class Alphaproteobacteria; order Acetobacterales; family Acidocellaceae; genus Acidiphilium; species Acidiphilium sp. 34-64-41. Next base: position 18,933 of record NZ_NCJX01000011.1, read on the forward strand.
CCAAGCCCACAAATGGTCCCAAACGAGGCGACGATTTTGCACGCCACGGCTACGTCCCCGCGCTCGGCGATATCATCCATCTCGACTGGTCTCCCACCATCGGCCATGAAATGCGTGGCCCGCATTACGGCCTGGTCCTCTCCGCCACCCTGTTCAACCAGGGCACTGGCATGGTCATGGTCGTGCCGATCACGTCCAAAACCGGCAAGCTGAGCGGCTTCGAACTGCCGATCACCGCCGGGCGCGTCAAAGGTGCGACAATCCTGTCCAACCTCCGATCGCTGGATTATCAGTCCCGCAGCCTGCAATTCGAAGCGAGGCTCGATGAACCAACCGTCACCGAGGCCAACCGCCGACTGCGCCTGATCTTCCCCTGACCCTTATACCGCGCTGAGCGCCCGCGCCGCGGCCCGCTCACGCACCGCTTTCACCAACTCACCCTCCTCATCATAGGCGTGGCACGAGTTCAGCAACGCCGCCGGAATCTCCCACCGGTCCTCGCTCGCGCCACCTTCGCGCGCCGCCTTGTGCGCCTTGATGCTGAACATCGTCTGGATCGACACCGTCGCCACCTGCTGCAGCAACTCGCGCAGATGGGTGCAGCCCTGGGTGCCGCCAACGCGCTCCATCGCGCCTTTCAAAAACCCGCGTCCGATTGTCAGCCCCTCCAACCGCGCGAAATTCGGCGCAACCCCGGAGCAGATCGCATGAGGTGTCGAATCCATCGCCGCCTCCGCCCGTCGCACCGTCAGCCCGGTATCCACCGTAAGGCGCAGCCACATGCCGTGCAGCGCCTCACCCGCGTTGATCCGGCCGCGATCATGATTGCCGAAACTATACGTCTTGGTGTCGACCATATGCGCCTCGATATCGAGCATCCCGTCGGTCCGCAGATAGCCGCGGATATCGATGTCGCGCAGATGCAGCAATTCGCGGGACTCCGCTGGGCTCAATGGCATTTGGGCATCTCTCGTTCTGAATGTGGTTGCCGCATACGGTAAGCGAGCCGCGCCCACCATGCAAACCCGCGGCCCGCTGATGCATGTCAGCCTTGCTGCACCTTATCGCATAAACACCATTGCCCCCCGCCAGCGCAGGGACAATGATGCAAATCTTCAAACGGGGCCTCATGGAATACACCCACAAGCAGCGGCTACAGGTCATTTTCGGCATCATTCTGTGCATGCTGCTCGCCGCGATCGATCAGACCGTGGTGATCCCCGCCGTGCCCGCCATCGGCGCCGATCTGCACGGCTTCGCCCATCTGTCCTGGGTCGTCACCGCCTACCTCCTCACCTCGACCGCAACCACCCCGCTCTACGGCCGCCTATCCGATCAATTCGGCCGCAAAACCACCCTGATCCCCTCGATCATCCTGTTCGTCATCGCCTCCTGCCTCTGCGCGATCTCCCAAACCCTGCCCGAACTCGTCGCCGCCCGCGCCCTGCAAGGCATCGGCGGCGGCGGCCTGTTCGCCATCTCGCAGGCCGCGATCGCCGATGTCGTCTCGCCGCGCGAACGTGGCAAATACCAGGGCTGGCTCGCCGGCACCTGGGGTGTGGCCTCCACCGCCGGCCCGGTGGTCGGCGGCTGGGTGACCGATCATCTCACCTGGCGCTGGATCTTCTGGTTCAACCTCCCTCTCGGCATCGCCGCCCTCATCCTCAGCCAGATCGGCCTGCGCCAGCTCCGCCAGGTCACCCGCGGCGGGAAAATCGATTTCGCCGGCGCGGGGTTACTGACCCTCGCGGTCACCGCCTTTCTGCTCGGCCTGTCCTGGGGCGGCCACACCTACCCCTGGCTGTCCGTGCCGGTCATAGGCGTCTTCGTCGCCGGCTTCGCCCTGATCGCCGCCCTCTGGACCTGGGAACAACGCGCCTCCACCCCGCTGCTGCCGGTCCGCCTGTTCGCCAACGGCTCGTTCAACCGCCTGGTCGCGATCGGTTTTCTCACCGCCCTGATCATGTTCTCGGCCATTTTCTCGCTGCCCCTGTTCTTCCAACTGGTGTTCCACGCCAACGCCGCCCAGTCGGGCTGGGAAATCATGCCCTTCCTCGTCGCCAGCACCATCGGCGCCTACACCTCCGGCCAACTCGCGCGCAAACTCGGCCGCACCAGAGGCCTGATGCTCGTCGGACTCGCCGCCACCGCACTCGGTTTCCTCCTGCTCGGCATCCTGCCCGACACCCTCCCCCTCGCCCTGATCGTCGCGGTGTGCTTCGCGGTCGGCGTCGGCCTCGGCTTCATCCTGCCCTCCACCCTGGTCGCCATCCAGAACGCCGCACCCCGCGCCGATGTCGGCGCCGCCACCGCCACCCTGCTGCTGCTGCGCGCCATGGGCGGCGCATTCGGCGCCACCCTGGCCGGCACCATCCTCACCATGCGCCTCGGCAACGCGATCGATGCCCTGGGCAACGCCCACCACACCACCACCCCCGCATTCAACCCGGCCTTGGCCGCCGCATTCCACATCACCTTCCTCGCCGTCGCCGGCTTCGCCGCGATCGGCCTGCTGATCGGCCTGAAAGTGGAAGACGTCGCCCTGCGCGAAACAATCGATTCCGAGCCTGAGCCGATTGCGCACTGAGGGCTTCGGCTCAGGGCAAGATAAGGCAAGGCAAGCAGAGTCTTCTTTTTTGTGAACAAAAAAGAAGCAAAAAAAACTTTATGAATTTGGTCCGTGCTGGTTTCGGGTCTGTGCACCAGATTAATGAAAGTTTTTTGCTGCTTTTTTACAAAAAAGCAGACCTTCCTTCCTACCCCACCTCACACACCGCAATTGACGCCACAAACCGCGCTTGTATCCATGCGCCCATGACCCTACCGATCGGCGCCCGCACCAACATCGACGAGGAAGTCGCCCGCCTCAAGCGCGGCATCGCCCGCAAACTGGTCTATGCCGGGCTTGCGGATGTGCTGCTGCTCTGGGGCCTCATTCTCCTGATCAACGATGCGCTGATCCTGCTCGCCCCCCGCGCCGGCATCCTCACCCTAGCGATCGGCGTCGCCGGCCTGTTCGGCACCTGGGCGATCAGCCAGGTCCGCGCCCGCGCCCCCGCCCATGCCGAACACGCGCAGAAACTGTTCTGGTGCTTCGTCGCCTTCTTCGGCTGGTCCGTGCTGTGGCAGAGCCTCGGCATCCCCACCCCGCTCAGCGGCCTCAGCCTCGATCAGCAGAACGCCGGCGTCCTGTTCCAGATCACCTTCATCATGCTCGGCCTGCTGGTCCTGGGGATCTGGGTCGGCTGGGAATTAATCGCGCTAGGCCTGTTCATCCCTTCCGTCGTCATCACCGATTATTTGCTGGCGCCCGCCGGTCAGTTTGTCGCCACCGCGATTCTGACGGCCGGATTGGGCTTGCTGGCTGCCGGGCTCTGGATGCGCCTGACCGCGCGCGATATCCAGGTCGATCCGCTGGCCGTGACGCGGTAGGGAGCAAATTGGTCTTTCTTCCAAAAAACTTCCCGCCCCTCCGCCAGTCGCGCAAACGATTCAACGTCCCAAACCTGGAGTCCAAAAGTTTTTTGCTTCTTTTTTACAAAAAAGAAGCCTTGCTTTCATCAATCCAACCGCGGCTCGATCCGCCGTACCGGCGCGCTCCTCGGCGGGGCCGCCGCCGGCCGCGCCCGCCCAATCGGCTCCCGATAGGGTTCCGGCGGCGGCGCAGGCGCGCGCCGTGGCGCCTCGTAATGCGCCGCGGCCGAGCGCGGCAGCGGATCGTAGGGGGTTTCATCGATTGCGACGCCGCGCAACGGCTCGGGCAGGCGCATCGTCAGAATTCGCAGTTCCTCCTGCACCTGGTCCAACCGCTCCTCGATCGCTTCGAGCCGCGATTTCACGCCGAACACCGAAAACGGCATCGCCAGCATGGCCAGCGCATAGAGCAGCCCGATCAGCAGCAGGATCAGGCCAAGCCATTCGGGCATCCAGGAGGGCAATGTGAAGGGCAAGGTCATGCCGCTATCTACCGGTTTGGCCGTGGTGCAGGCAAGCCTTGCGTAAAGGCGCCCAGCGCGGACATAACGGTGTGCCAACCAGGGGAGGCTTCATGGCATCGGATCTCGACATTGCGCGCGCCGCGACATTGCGCCCGATCGGCGATATCGCCGCCGCCGCCGGCATTCCGGCCGATGCTCTGATCCCCTACGGCCGCTACAAGGGCAAGGTCGATTTCGGCTTCATCGAGAAACTCCAGCCTCGGCCCAACGGCGCGCTGGTGCTGGTGGTCGGCATCAGCCCGACCCCGGCCGGCGAGGGCAAGACCACCACCACCATCGGCCTTGGCGATGCGTTGCGCGCGGCCGGCAAGCGCAGCATGATCGCGCTGCGCGAGCCGAGCCTCGGCCCGTGTTTCGGCCAGAAGGGCGGTGCGACCGGCGGCGGCCATGCCCAGGTCGCCCCGATGGACGAGATCAACCTGCATTTCACCGGCGATTTCCACGCCATCACCAGCGCCAACAACCTGCTCGCCGCCTTGCTCGACAACCATTTATACTGGGGCAACGCGCTCGGGGTCGACCCGCGCAAAATCTCGGTCCAACGCGCGATCGATATGAACGACCGATCGCTGCGCGAAACCGTACTCGGCCTCGGTCACGGCGCCAACGGGGCGGCGCGCGAACAGAAATTCGACATCACCGTGGCGTCCGAGGTGATGGCCGTGTTCTGCCTTGCGAAAAACCTCGCTGACCTGCAAACCCGCCTTGCCCGCATGGTGATCGCTGAGCGGCGCGACGGCAGCCCGGTCACGCCGGCCGATATCAACGCGGTCGGCGCAATGACCGCCCTGCTGCGCGACGCGCTGCAACCCAATCTGGTGCAAACGCTCGAAGGCACCCCCGCCCTGGTCCATGGCGGCCCGTTCGCCAACATCGCACACGGCTGCAACTCGGTCATGGCCACCACCACCGCCCTCAAACTGGCCGATTTCGTGGTGACCGAGGCCGGCTTCGGCGCCGATCTGGGTGGCGAGAAATTTCTCGACATCAAATGCCGCCAGGCCGGTCTCGCCCCGTCCTGCGCCGTCGTGGTCGCCACCATGCGCGCCCTGAAAATGCACGCCGGCGTCGCCAAGGCCGATCTCGGCACGCCCAACCCGGCAGCGGTCGCCGAAGGTGCCTCGAACCTGCGCCGCCACGTCGCGGCGATGCGCGCGTTCGGCCTGCCGGTGATCGTCGCAATCAACGGCTTCCTCGGCGATACCGAGGCCGAACGCGCGGCACTGCGCACGGCACTCGATGCCGATAAGATTACCGCCGTGTTCTGCACCCATTGGGCCGATGGTTCGGCCGGCGCGGCGGAACTGGCCAAAGCGGTAATCGCGGCGACCGAGGCGAAATCCGCGCGCTATGCGCCGCTCTATCCCGATGATATGCCGATCGCGGACAAGCTGCGCACCCTGGTGCAAAAAATCTACGGCGGTGATGATATCGACCTCGCGCCCAAAGCCGCGCGGCAAATCGCGCGGCTCGAGGCGCGCGGCTATGGCAATCTGCCGGTGTGCATGGCCAAAACCCAATACAGCTTCACCGCCGATCCGACCCGCCGCGGTGCGCCGAGCGGTTTCACCCTGCCGATCCGGGAAATCAAGCTGTCGGCCGGTGCCGGTTTCATCGTCGCACTGGCCGGCGATATTCTGACCATGCCCGGCCTGCCGCGAGTACCCGCCGCCGATAGTATCGGTGTCAACGCCGATGGGGAGATTTTCGGGATTTTCTAGCCTCGTGATCCATCCGTCTGTTTTCGATGCACTCTATAAGGTCTGTGGCGCCGGCGATCGCGGATGCTGGCAATGCGCGATCGGCGCATCATGCAGCCCGGCCTGGGCGGCGGTGCCGGACCGATGATAGGCTGCCAGCCCATGACCAAGCGCGATCCCGGCGCCGACCCGATGGCGCCGTTACCCCCGCAACCGCTGTACCTGCCGTTTCAGCCCGGTCCGTACCGCGCGAGCATGGGCTTGTTGTCACGGCCGCTCGAGGCGCTGACCGAATTCGACACGCAGTACCCGGTGCAGATCGCGCTGCGGCGCGACCTGCTCGCAACCCGGCATGACGAGGTGTTCGCCGCGCTGCCACACGCGGCGGCGATGTGCGCCGAAGCGCTCGACGTGCTGGTGGCGCATCTGCTCGCGGATCGCGCCGGCTGGTTCAGGCGCAGCGGCCGCACATTGATCAACCGGCTGACCGATGAACGCTGGGATCTCGATGCGCCAGTGTGCGATCCGCTCGAACTGGCGGGGCGGCTGGTGCAGGAGGATCTGTGTCTGCTGGCACCCGAAACAGGCCTGCCACTGGTCGCTGCCGTCCTCTGTTTTCCGTCGCGCTGGCGATTGGCCGACAAGATCGGTCGGCCGCTCGCTGCCATCCATGGCCCGGTACCGCTCTATGCCGAGCGACTGGCAACGCCGGTCGAGCGATTCATCGAAAAGCTTCGGTCAGGGCGACTGGTGGAGCGGTTCAACTGGTCGATCCACGACGATCCCGCCCTGTTCCAGCCGCACGACCACGACGATGAGACCGCCGGTGCGATCACCGCGGCTGATGCCGGCACGCGCCTGACCTTGCGCATCGAACGCCAGACCCTGAGCCGGCTACCCGCAACCGGTGCCGTGTTGTTCACCATCCGCACCCATCAACAAAGCCTCGCGCGCGTCGCGGCGATACCCGGCGCGGCAGCCGCGCTGCGTGCAACGGCCGCCAATTTGCCGCCGGATGTGACGGACTACAAGGGTATTGCCCGTATTCGAGCAGTGCTGGACGAATTTCTCGCGCCGCTGGCCTGACGTCTACCGGTTGAGCGCCGCCATCTGGCCGGCGGCGTAGCGGGTCCCTGAAGCGGAACCGGGGGGCATCGCGCGGTCGAGTTTCGCGAGGTCGCCCGCCGAAAGCGGCACATCGAGGGCTGCGAGGTTTTCATCGAGGTGATGGCGTTTGCCGGTGCCGGGGATCGGCACCACGTCACTGCCCTGTGCCAGCACGAAGGCCAGCGCCAGTTGACCGGCAGTGCATTTCAGCCGCTGGGCCATTTCCTCAAGAATCGTCACCAGCGTGAAATTACGGGCGAAATTCTCGCCAGTGAAACGCGGTTGCGCGCGGCGGACATCACCCTCGGGGATATCGTCCGGCGCTTTGAACGCGCCGGTCAGGAACCCCCGCCCGAGCGGCGAATAGGGCACGAAACCAATGCCGAGTTCGCGCAGGGTCGGCAGCACATCCGCCTCCATGTCGCGCGTCCAGAGCGAGTATTCGCTTTGCAGCGCCGCGATCCGGTGGGTCGCATGGGCGCGGCGGATCGTGTTGGGCGCGGCCTCCGACAGGCCTATGTAGCGGATTTTGCCCTGGCTCACGAGGTCGGCCATCGCACCCACGGTCTCCTCAATCGGCACGGCGGGGTCGACGCGGTGCTGATAATACAAATCGATGATCTCGACGCCGAGGCGCTTCAGACTGGCATCACAGCTTTGCCGCACATAGTCCGGCGTGCCGCAAACGCCGCGGAAACTGCCGTCCGGCCCGCGGACATTGCCGAATTTGGTCGCGATGGTCACCTGGTCGCGAAACGGCGCCAGGGCGCGGCCGAGCAGGATTTCGTTGGCCCCCATGCCATAGATGTCGGCGGTGTCGAACAGCGTGACACCACGCGCGACGGCGTGGCGGATGGTGGCAATCGCCTCGTCATCATCGCGTCCCGCATAGAAATCCGACATCCCCATGCAGCCGAGGCCGATGGCGGAGACCACCAGCGAACGACCCAGCCTGCGTTCGTTCATCGGTAATCTCTCCCGAAACGGTGCGAACAACGTCTTTCCATAGACCATGCATGTGGCCGATCGGGGCGGCTTGGCAAGCGGGAGACCGGAAACAATGCGCGAGCAGGCGATCAAGCCTGCTCAGGCGACCTGGAATTGTTCCGGCGCGGCCTCGGCGGCATGCGGTGCGTCCTTCGCCAGGCCGGCGGTCGCGGCGCGGGCGGTGATGGCGGCGCGCGCCTGGGCGAACTGGTCGGGCGGCAGATATTGCGACAGAACCTCATCCGGCGTGCCGTCGGCGCGGACCTGGCCCTGATCCATCCAGATCACGCGGTTGCACCACTGCATGATGACATCCGCCGAATGGCTCGACAGAACAAGAATTTCCGCGCCGCGCACCATCGATTCCAGGCGCTCGCGCGCGCGGCCCATGAAGGCGGCATCGCCGGCGAGGATCCACTCATCCATCAGCAGGATCTGCGGCCGGATCGCGGTGGCGAGCGCGAAACCGAGGCGCACCATCATGCCCGACGAATAGATCCGCACCGGCAGGTCGATGAACTGGGCCAACTCGGCGAACGCCGCGACATCCTCCTGCAGGCGATCGATATCGGCGGCGTGCAGGCCGCTGAACAGGCCGCGCAGGCGGATGTTCTCACGCCCGGTAAGGTCGGGGTTCATGCCCTGACCGGGATCGAGCAAGGCTGAAAGCGCGCCATCGATGGTGATGCGCCCGCCGCTGGGTTCATAGATGCCGGCGAGCGTACGCAGCAGCGTGGTCTTGCCGGCGCCGTTGGAGCCGATCAGGCCGAGCCGATCGCCGGAGCGAAGCTCGAAATCGACCCCGCGCACCGCCTGCACGACGACGCGCTTGCGCGCATCCTCGCCCAACCTGCCGCGGCCCGAGGCAGCGGCGAACATGGTCTTTTTCAGGCTGCGGCTCTCGCCGTGATAGAGCGGGAAATCGATCGAGAGGGTTTCGGCGCGGATCATGGCCATGGCGTCAGACCCAGAAGGCGATGCGGCTGCGAGCGCGGACGAAGAACAATCCTGAAATGAAGATCAGGGCCGCCGAGTAACCGAGCGCGGAATCCCAGGTCGCCACACTCGGCATTTCGTTCAGCAGCGGCGCACGCATGATTTGCAACAGCGAATAGAACGGGTTCCAGTTCAGCAGAATGACGCCAATGCCGCGATCCTTGAGGATGGCGGGGCTCCAGATGATCGGGCTGACAAAAAAGGCGATCTGCATGATGCTGGCAACGATCGGCGGCACGTCGCGGAAACGGGCACAGAAGCCGCCGAGCAGCAACGACACCGCCATTCCGTCGATCAGCCAGAGGCCGAACGCAGGTAGCGCCATGAAGGCGGTGCGGCCGGGCCAGGTGTCTTCCAGAGCGAACACGATGACGATCACGATAACGGAATGCGCCAGCACCATGACGTTGCGCACCACCGAGCGGGCGGCATGCATCGACATTGGCATGCGCATGGCATGAATGGTCGCGTTGTTGGTGGTGTAGGCGACGCACCCGTCCGTCACGGTGGCCGTGATGAAATTGTTCCACAGCACCAGCGACAGCGACAGGAACGGCAGATAGGTGTGCAGATCGGTCTTGAAGAGATGCGAATAAACGAAGCCGAGCGCCGCGATCATCACGCCGGTGGATAAAGTGAGCCAAAACGGGCCGAGCAGGGAGCCTCGGTAGCGGAGCTTGATATCGAGGAAGGCCAACGTCCAGACTAGGCGCCGCAAGGTCCAGGTTTCGGCGAGGTCGCGGCCGGCCTGCGCAATCAGCCCGGGCCAGCCAAGGCCGGCGGTGATGACCAGGTGCGCGTCACGCCGGTTCAGCACCGTGCCTTCGTCCGATGCGGGGGCGTCCGTCGATGCGGGGACCGGCAGCGTCCCCGGCGCGGCATCGCCTGGGACGGTTTCGGGTTTGGGCCTGGTTGCCGTCGTGCTCATGGTCTGGCGATACAGGAACCGGACAGGCGCTTCAACCGAACCCCGGGCATCCGGCCGCAAGCTTGCCGCGATTTCATGTCGGGGGGCTGGGCGGCAAAGGAGCCAATCTTGTGGTGAGGCCGCGCAGAATCTCGACGCGCTCGCCCGGGCGCAGACTGGTCGGCTGCGGCTGCATGACGGAAATGATGGTGCCGCCGGTCTCACGCACGATGAATTCGGTAGCCGGTGCCAGGGTTTCACCGGCACTGGCCGGTGCGCCAAGCGCGCCGAGCACACCACCCTCGGCCCCGGCAATCTGCAGCATGACCAGACGGGAGGACAAAATGGTGCCGGTGAGCATGGTCGCCGGTGCGGCCGCCATCGGCACGGCGTTGGGGCGTGTGGCGCAGGCGCTTAGTCCGGTGAGCAGTGCCAGCGCAGCGAGACCGCCGGTGCGTAAACCTCGTTTCGCCGCTCGGGGATGGGACATGGCAACTCCGTGATGGACGGGACAATAAAACCTCGTGTTGAAACATAGGTGGAAATCAAATCATGTCTATCGATGGGGGGCGTTCCAGGCGGTAGAGCAAGAAGGCTCTTCTTTTTTCGAAAAAAAGAGCAAAAGACTTTTTGATCTCGGGTGGGGCAGACTCTTGGGTCGGGCGTCGCAACCGATGAGCGGATTCTGCCGCTTGGATGCATTTGGTGGTTGCCATGAAATCACCATTAAGTTAGGGGTTTATGAGGTGAACTTAATTTACCGTTCGAGGCGTCGCGCCCGGCTGGCCGGTTCGGCCGCGCGCCATGGTTTCGCTCTCGGGCGGCATGGGATGCTTTACACCGCATAAATCGCCGCCACGGCGGCGAAAGGGAGACTTCGCTCGTGCAGCATGGTTCGACAGTGACGGTTCTGCCCACCGCAAAACCGCGGGGCGCCATGATGCGAAACTTGGCGGAGCGAACCCGGCGCGCGCCTAAATTGGCAGCGCGGCTGGGTGGTGTTGCGGTGCTGGCGCTGCTCTCGGCCTGCGCATCGCACGAGTCGAGCCTGCCGCCGACCCAGCAAGCGGCCAATTATGCCGCGCATTCGCCGGGCGACTACACCGCACCCGGCCCGGCGAGCGACCCCTGGGGACCCTATATCGAGCAGGCCTCCGCGCGGTTCGATGTGCCAACCCGCTGGATCCGTCAGGTGATGCGGGTGGAATCGGGTGGTCACGAATATATGCACGGGCACCTGACGGTATCCTATGCCGGAGCGATGGGGCTGATGCAGTTGGAGCCCGAGACCTATCGGGAGATGGCGGCGCGCTACGGGTTGGGCAACGACCCGTACAATCCATACAACAACATCATGGCGGGGACCGCCTATATCCACGAAATGTACCAGATCTACGGCTCGCCGGGGTTCCTGGCGGCCTATAACGCCGGGCCGGGCCGGCTCGATAGCTACCTAGACTACAAACAGCCGCTGCCGGACCAGACGCGCCAGTATGTCGCGATGATCGCACCAAACATCCAGGGCGTGTATCCGGCCAGCCAGCCGGCGGCCGTCGATGTCGCGATGAACGCCATGCCGAACAAGATCCGCCCCGGTATTCGCGGCGGCTATCAGGACGCATCGACCGAATCGCTCAACGCCTCGCAACTCGCCGCGACCCCCCCCCTGCCCGCGCCCGTCGTGAGGCCGGTGGCCGCACCGCGGGTCGAAACCGCCATGATTTCGCAGCATATCGAAGCCGCCGCAGTACCCGTCATGCCGCAAGCACCGCGGCCGCAACCCGCGCCGCGCCAGGCACCGGTGCAGATGGCGATGGTGACGCCGCCACCCGTCGTCGAACGGGCGCGCTATACGCCGCCGGCGGCCCGCGTGATGCCGCCTGTGCATCGTAACGTCGGCTTTTCGCTGATCCCCTCCGCCGAGGCCGCGGCACCGCCGCCCCGGCCGATGCTACGCCAGACCGCGACACGCAGCACCGCGACGCGCTGGGGCATTCAGGTCGGCGCCTACGATACGCCAGCCCACGCCAAGGCCGCACTCGGAATCGCAGAACTCTCGGCCGTCTCGTCCCTCATCAAAGGCCAGCCTGTCGTGCAGTCGATCGCGACTGCCCATGGTCAGTTTTTCCGCGCCCGCTTCGTCGATCTGCCACACGAACAAGCGATCGCGGCATGCCAGCGATTGAACCGCGGGCCGACCGGCTGCGAGGTGCTATCGCCGGCGGCGCAGTAAGGCCAGGGGGCGCTGCCGCGGACTTTCCGTCGATCTGGCCTGGGTCGCCCTCCCCTTGCCTAAAACGAATGGATTTTAAAGCCCGGCGCGCGTCGCGCGCCTCATTATATGGTAGCGGGCATCTTGCGCGCGGGGCCTTTGGCAGGGTCCAGGGGCGGAGGAGCCGAAGGTTCCAGCGATGCTCTTCATCGCTGAAATAGCTCCGAGGGAGGGCCCCCGGCCTTGCCTGCCCGCCGGCGCCCAGCAGCCAGCAGCGTGTTGTCCAGCAGGCACGCGATGGTCATGGGGCCGACGCCACCGGGGACGGGCGTGATGGCGCCGGCGGTGGGCAGGGCGGCTGCGAAATCGACATCGCCGGTCAGGGTTCCGTCCGGGGTGCGGTTGATGCCGACGTCGATGATGGTCGCACCTGGGTTGATCCAATCGGCGGTGACCATGTTGGCGCGGCCGACGGCGGCGATGAGGATATCGGCGCGACGGCATTCATCAGGCAGGTTGGTGGTGCGCGAGTGGGCGATGGTGGTGGTGGCGTCCGCGGCAAGGAGCAGGGCGGCCATCGGACGGCCGACGATGTTGGAGCGGCCGAGGATGACGGCGCGGGCGCCGCTGATGTTTGTGCCGGCGGCGTGCAGGAGGTGCATGACGCCGCTGGGGGTGCAGGGCACCAGGCTTGGGGCGCCGAGGGCGAGGGCGGCGACGTTGTCGGGGTGGAAGCCATCGACATCTTTGGCGGGATCGATCGCGCGGATGATGACGTCGGTCGCGATATGGGGCGGTAGGGGGAGTTGGACCAGGATGCCGTCGATATCCGGATCGTCGTTAAGAGACTGGATGGTCGCGAGGAGGCTGGACTGGCTGGTTTCGGCGGGCAGGCGGATGCTTGAGGCGTTCAGTCCGGCGGCTTTGGCGGCGCGGTCTTTGTTGCGGACGTAGACGGTGCTGGCAGCGTCGTCACCCACCAGGATGACCGCGAGGCCAGGGCGGTAGGGCAGTGCTGCGATGCGTGTCGCGATGGTTTCACGCAGGGCAGCGGCGATGGCTTTGCCGTCGATGATGCGGGCCGTCATGATCGGGTTACTGGTATCCGTTGAGGGCGAGGTGGGCGTAGAGGCCGGCGAGGAAGATCTGCACGGCGCGCAGCAGCAGGAAGGCGATGATGAACGAGATATCGATGCCGCCGACGGTGGGGATAAAGCGGCGGAACGGGGCGAGGAAGGGTTCGGTTGCGCGGATCAGGAAATCTTCGATCCGGTAGACGATTCGGTTGCGGGTATCGAGCACGCCGAACGCGAGCAGCCAGCTGAAGATGGCGGCGGCGATCATGATATAGATGTAAATCTGGATGACTTCGTTCAGAAACCAGAACACGGCTGCGAGCATTGTTGCCTCCAAGGGTCGCTGCCGGGTTAGCGAAGACCGCGCGATCGTGCAACGGCGGGGAAAGCGGGGCCGACTCTTGACTTCATCGTCCATTCGCGCGATGCGCCCACCTGGGATGGGGCTGTAGCTCAGTTGGGAGAGCGCCTCGTTCGCAATGAGGAGGTCAGGGGTTCGATTCCCCTCAGCTCCACCATCCCACTCCCTTGCAAAGGTGATCATGAATTCGATGGACCGCGACCCGACCCGCGACGCAGCGTTTGCGTTGGTGAGCGGCGTGCTGGATCGGCGCCGGCCGCTGGACCAGACGCTGGATCAGCTCTCCGGCATCGACGCGCGTGACAAGGCGGCGGCGCACCGGATTGCCGCGAGCGTGTTGCGGCATCTGGGTAGTATCGATGCTGTGCTCGAGACGCATCTGACCAAGGCGCCGCCGGCGAAGGTGCGGCATATACTGCGGATCGGCGCGGCGCAGGCGTTGTTTCTTGGCGCGCCGGCGCATGCTGCGGTCAGTACATCTGTTGCGCTGGCGCATGGTCAGGGGGTGGGCAAGTTTGCCGGGCTGGTGAATGCGGTGCTGCGCCGGGTGACCGAGGCCGGCATGGCGGCGCTGGCGGAGCTTGATCAGCCGCGGCTGGACACGCCTTCGTGGCTGTGGGCCTCGTGGGGCAAGGCCGCGCGGGCGATTGCGGTGGCGCAGCATTTCGAGGCGCCGCTCGATGTTTCGATGACGCCCGGGGCGATGCCGCCGGAGGGGGCGATGCTGCTGCCAGGCGGTTCGGCGCGGCTGCCGGCGGGGAGCGATGTGACCGCCCTGCCCGGCTTTGCGGATGCGGCGCTGTGGGTGCAGGACGCGGCGGCGGCGTTGCCGGTGCGGTTGTTCGGTGATGTGCGCGGGCGGCGGGTGCTCGATTTATGCGCGGCGCCGGGCGGCAAGACGATGCAATTGGCAGCGGCGGGGGCGGTGGTGAGCGCGCTCGATCGGGACGGCAAGCGGCTGGATCGGCTGCGGCAGAATTGCGCGCGGATGGGCATGGCGGTCGAGGTGGTGACGGCGGATGCGCTGACCTGGCGGCCGGACCAGACTTTCGAGGCGATTTTGTTGGATGCGCCGTGTTCGGCGACCGGGACGATCCGCCGGCATCCGGAGATTCCGCATTTGCGGCGACCGGGCGATATTGCCGATTGTGCGGCGATGCAGGACCGGTTGCTCGATGCGGCTGATGCGATGCTGGCGCCGGGGGGCACGCTGATTTACGCGGTGTGTTCGTTGCAGGACGAGGAAGGCTTCGGCCGGGTGGCGGCGGCCTGCGCGCGGCTGGGGTTGCAGCGACTGCCGCTTACGGCCGAGGATGTTCCCTGGTTGCCTGAGGCAATTACGCCGCTGGGGGATTTGCGGACGCATCCCGGGATGTGGGCGGATCGCGGCGGGATGGATGGGTTTTTCGCAGCGCGATTGGTCAAGGCGGTGACTGCGACGTGACGGGCGGTGGTGTGGTGGCGGACTGAGGCTTGAGTTGGCGGTACCGCGTAGGTTTCGTGGCAGCGAGATTATTTATCAGTATTACAACTTTACAATACAAATGTCCGAAGTGGATCGCGCTGTACTGGTATATTGTACCTTTGTCGTGCGGATGGGCGTGATATCGCTGGGTGGTTCGGGATCCTTCCAAGCGAATGGCACTGTCCCCGATGCCGGGGCGATGACCGAAGATGCAGTGTGGGGCAGCCGGATTTGTGATCGGCGGCGCGGTTGCGGCGTGAGGCCGGCGAATGGCCGATATGGCGGATTAACTGGTCGCTGCGTGTCCCGACAAATCGTTCATTTTTAGCGACTATTAATGATAAACTCTGATTCATGCCCATAGGAGATTTTTATCCCGAAATCGGATCTTTATTGACACATGCGGGACCGGCGCAACGTATAAAAGTTTCGATTCGATACGGGTTCCGGCGCCTAACGCGATAACAAACGCTGGCATTCGGATGGGGATATGTATATGTTGCGCGTCATGTCAGTAAAGAAACAAGTTTCCACAGATTCGGTCGGCCAGCGGATCCGTGCGCTCCGCCTCGCGAATAACCTTACACAGGATGAGTTTGCCGCTCAGCTTGGGGTATCACGCTCGGCGATTGCGCAGTGGGAGACCGACCGGGCGGGACAGGTGAGAGAGAATCTCGAGCGTATATCGAAGGTTCTGGGAACGTCGCTGGCGTATCTGGTGTCGGGTGAGACTGGATCATTGCAAGGCGATGAGTTGGCGTTGATGCGGCTTTATCGCGCCTGTGCGCCCGAAGACCGGCAGATTCTGCTGCGAACGGCGAAGCGACTAGCGCGTAGCTGACGCTTGGGATCGGTGCCGAGCCGGAGATCGCGACGGCCTTTGCCGACGATCACGTGTGACCATAACAATTATCAAGTGTAGACGACGTGCCGACTTGCAAGCTGGGTGATTTGACCAGAAAAGCTGCCGGTATTTATGTGATCATTCTACAACGACCGGTTGCCTAAACTGCTAACAAACTCCCTGTTAGATTGTAAAATTTGACCGCGTACAATTTTTGCGTGAATCTGACGATCAGTCGGCGAGCTTATCCAGTTCGCGCATGACGGCGTCGCCCATGGTGCGAGTGCCGATTTTGGCCGTGCCGGGTTGCAGGATGTCGGCCGTGCGCATGCCGCTGGCCAGCACGCCGGCGACGGCCTGTTCGATCAGCGCGCCGTCTTCATGCATGTCGAACGAGTAGCGCAGCAGCATAGCGAGGCTGAGGATCTGCGCGAGCGGATTGGCCTGGCCCTTGCCGGCGATATCGGGCGCGGAACCGTGGATCGGCTCATAGAGGGCGTGGCGACGGCCGCTGGCATCAGGGGCGCCAAGCGTTGCCGAGGGCAGCATGCCGAGGGAGCCGGTGAGCATCGAGGCGAGGTCCGACAACAGATCGCCGAACAGGTTGCTGGTCACGATGACGTCGAATTGGCGCGGGTTTTTGGCGAGTTGCATCGCGCAATTGTCGGCGTACATGTGGGAGAGTTCGATGTCCGGGTATTCGGCCTTACCGAGGGCCGCGACGGTCTGGCGCCAGAGCAGGCCGCTTTCCATCACATTGGCCTTTTCGACGCTCATGACGCGGCCGGCGCGCTTGCGGGCGAGTTCGAAGGCGACGCGCGCCACGCGCACGATTTCGGGCGTGGTGTAGACTTCGGTGTTGACGCCGCGCTTGCTGCCGTCCGGCAGGGTTTCGATGCCGCGCGGCTCGCCGAAATAGATGCCGCCGGTGGCTTCGCGCACGATCATGAGGTTGAGGCCGCGGACGATTTCGGGCTTCAGGGGGCTGGCATCGACCAGCGCATCGAACACCGGGGCGGGACGCAGGTTTGCGAACAGGCCGAGGCGTCTGCGGAGTTCGAGGATGGCGATTTCGGGGCGGTTGGCGAAGCCCTGGCTGTCCCATTGCGGGCCGCCGACCGCGCCGAACAGCACAGCATCGGCTTCGAGCGCGCGCTCGATGACGCGTTCGGTGATCGGCTTGCCGTGGACATCGATCGAGGCGCCCCCGACCAGATCCTCGGCGAGGTCGAACCGGGCGCGGCCAGTGCGGGCGAGCCAGTCGATCACCCGATGGGCCTCCACCATGACCTCGGGCCCGATGCCGTCGCCGGGCAGGAGCAGCAGTTTTTTGTTGGGGATCATGGGTCGGGGTGCTCCGGGATCAAAAGTTTTTTGCTACTTTTTTCAAAAAAAGCAGGACTTCCTTAACCTTCGAGGACGATCTTGGGTCGCCAGGGCTCGGCATCCGTCCGTGCCTCGAACACATCGATCGAAGGAGATTTTTCGAGTGTCAGGCCGATATCATCGAGCCCTTCCAGCAGGCAGCGCTTACGAAACGCGTCGATCTCGAAGGGAAATGCCTCACCATCCGGGCGGGAGACCGTCTGGGCGGCGAGATCGACGATGATCCGGGCGTTGGCACCCGATTCGGCATCGTCCATCAGCGCGTCGCATTGCGCCGGGGGCAGCACGATCGGCAGGATGCCGTTCTTGAAGCAGTTGTTGAAAAAAATATCGGCGAAACTCGGCGCGATGACACAACGGATGCCGAAATCGAGCAAGGCCCAGGGGGCGTGTTCCCGCGAGGAGCCGCAACCGAAATTTTCACCGGCGATGAGGATGTGCGCTTGGCGGTAGGGCAGTTTGTTGAGGACGAAATCGGGGTTTTCGCTATCATCGGCACGGTAGCGCAGCCCGGCGAAGGCGTGGATGCCGAGACCGCTGCGCTTGATGGTTTTCAGGAACCGGGCGGGGATGATCTTGTCGGTATCGACATTGCTCATGCGCAGCGGGGCGGCGATCGCTTCGAGGCGGTCGAACTTGTCCATCACGCCATCTCCCGCGCATCGATCAGGGTGCCGGCAACCGCGGCGGCGGCGGCCATGGCCGGCGAGACCAGATGGGTGCGCCCGCCCGGACCCTGGCGACCCTCGAAATTGCGGTTACTGGTGCTCGCGCAACGCTCGCCGGATTTCAGCTTGTCCGGATTCATGCCCAGGCACATCGAGCAGCCGGCCTCGCGCCATTCGAACCCGGCATCGATGAACATCTGCGCGAGACCCTCGGCCTCGGCCTGGGCTTTGACGAGACCGGAGCCGGGGACGATCATGGCGCGGACATGCGGCGCCACGCGACGACCGCGCAGGATGCCGGCGGCGGCGCGCAAATCCTCGATCCGCCCGTTGGTGCAGGAACCGATGAACACGGCATCGATCCTGGTGCCGGCCAACGCCTGGCCCGGCCGCAGATCCATGTATTCCAGCATGCGTTGCATCTGGCCGCGTTTGCCCTCATCGGGCTCCGCCGCCGGGTCCGGCACATGACCGGTGATCGGCACCACCGTTTCCGGGCTGGTGCCCCAGGTGACCTGTGGCACCAGGGTGCCCGCGTCCAAAATGACCACCTTGTCGTAATGCGCGTCATCGTCGGAGGCGAGCGTGCGCCAGTACGCAATCGCGCGATCCAGCGCTTCGCCCTGCGGCGCAAACGGGCGGCCGCGCACGTAATCGAACGTGACATCGTCCGGCGCGATCAGCCCCGCGCGCGCACCCGCCTCGATCGACATGTTGCACACCGTCATGCGGCCCGCCATGTCGAGCGCACGAATCGCCGCGCCGGCATATTCGATGACATGGCCGGTGCCGCCGGCCGTGCCGATCTGCCCGATCACGGCGAGAATGATGTCCTTGGCCGAACAGCCGGCCGGCAACACGCCATCGACCCGCACCAGCATGTTCTTCGCCGGTTTCTGCAACAGCGTCTGCGTGGCTAAAACGTGCTCGACCTCCGACGTGCCGATGCCGAACGCCAGCGAACCCATCGCCCCATGAGTCGATGTATGGGAATCGCCGCATACGATCGTCATGCCCGGCAGCGAAATCCCCTGCTCCGGCCCGATGATATGCACAATGCCCTGACGCGCATCGACTACCGGAATATAGGGCACGCCGAACTCGGCGACATTCCGCTCCAGCGTCGCGACCTGCAACGCCGATTCCGGCTCGGCAATGCCGGCGGCACGATTCTCGGTCGGAATATTGTGGTCGGCCACCGCAATCGTCGCATCGACGCGCCGCACCCGGCGCCCGGCAAGACGCAACCCCTCGAACGCCTGCGGCGACGTCACCTCATGGACAAGATGCCGGTCGATATACAGCACAGCCGTACCATCCGGCATCACATCAACAACATGCGCCTGCCAAATTTTGTCAAACAACGTCGATGCCATGCGGGTCACTCCGGTGGTTTGAGGCTGGGTGAGCAAGGCAAGGGGGCTTTGCCCCCTTGACCCCCGCCAGGAACTTAGTTCCTGGACCTCATTAGTTTCAGATGAGAGGGGGCGTCACGTCCGGTGCCTTGCAAAAGCCGGTGCCCGCCCCCTCTCATCTGAAACTAGCGGGGTCTGGGGCCTAAGGCCCCAGCGGGGTCCAGGGGCAGAGCCCCTGGCCTTCCTGACCTAACCTCAAGCCGCCGGTGTTTCCCGCGCGGCTTCGGCGATGCGTGCCGATTTACCGCGGCGGCCGCGGAGGTAATAGAGTTTGGCACGGCGGACGTCGCCGCGACGGGTGACGGCGATTTCGGTAACGTTGGGGGAGTAGAGCGGGAACACGCGTTCGACGCCTTCGCCGTAGGAGATTTTGCGCACGGTGAAGTTGGAGTTGATGCCGCGGTTGGAGCGGGCGATGCAGACGCCTTCGAACGCCTGGATGCGGGTGCGTTCGCCTTCCTTGACGCGGACGGAGACGCGCAGGTTGTCGCCCGGCTGGAAGTTGGGGACGCCGCGGGTTTCGCCGAGTTTGGCAATTTGTTCGGCGTCGATGGTCTGGATGACGTTCATGGGCTGGTCCTTTCGAGGTCTCGTTATGGCCGAGCCGGCTGGCTGGCAATATGGTGTGCCCACAGATCGGGTCTGCGGGTTTTGGTGATGGTTTCCGCCCCGGCGCGGCGCCAGGCGGCGATGCTCTGGTGATTGCCCGAGAGCAGGATGTCCGGAACGGCGTGACCGTTCCAGTCGGCCGGGCGGGTGTAGTGCGGGTATTCGAGCAGCGGGGCGGAGAAGCTTTCGTCTTCGGCGCTCTCGGCCGCACCCATGACGCCGGGCAGCAAGCGGATGGTCGCGTCGAGCAGGGCGAGGGAAGCGATTTCACCGCCGGCGAGAACATAGTCGCCGATGCTGATTTCCTCGGCGTTGCGGGCATCGAGCACGCGCTGATCGAAGCCTTCGTAGCGGCCGCAGAGCAGGATGACGCCGGGCGATGCGGCAAGCGTTTTCACGCGGGCTTGCGTGAGCGGCTTGCCGCGCGGGGTCAGAGCGATCAGGGAACGATGGTCGGCAACCGAGGCGATGGCGGCGTCGAGCACGTCGGGTCGCATGACCATGCCGGCGCCGCCGCCGAACGGGGTATCGTCGACCGCGCGGTGGCGACCCTGGCCGAAATCGCGGATATTGACGCAGTCGAGCGACCAGATGGCGTCGCCGAGCGCGCGCCCGGCGAGGGAATGGCCGAGCGGACCGGGAAACATCTCGGGAAACAGGGTGAGGATGGTGGCGCGGAAGCTCATTCCCGCACCTCAATCTCGCCGCGGATCTCAATCGGCGGCACGACGATCGCGCGTTTTGCCGCGAGGTCGATTTCGGGCACGACCGCGCGGGTAAACGGCAGCAGGGAGCCGTCGTCAAGTTCGAGGCTAGCGCCGGCGCCATAGTCGTGCACGGCGGTGATGGTGCCGTGCGTGGTGCCGTCCGCGCCGATCGCGGCAAGGCCGATCAGGTCGGCGAGGTAGAACTCGTCGTCATCGGCCGGTGGCAGGGCGCTGCGCTCGACGAACAACTGGAGGTTAACCAGCTTCGCCGCGGCATCACGGTCCGCCACAATGTGCTTGCCCGTGGGTTCGTGCAGGGTGATGCGGGCGACGCCTTCGGTGATCCAAGCGAGGTCGATGGTGCGG
Organism: Acidiphilium sp. 34-64-41; assembly: GCF_002282635.1. Lineage (NCBI taxonomy): Bacteria > Pseudomonadati > Pseudomonadota > Alphaproteobacteria > Acetobacterales > Acidocellaceae > Acidiphilium > Acidiphilium sp. 34-64-41. Next base: position 39,737 of record NZ_NCJX01000011.1, read on the forward strand.
CCGCGCTGATCGCGCAGGGCGAAATCGGCCAGCGATGCGGGGTTTTCGGTGTAGGCGTGCACATGCACCGCCCCCCGTACCCCGTGCGGCTTGCCGATGACGCCCATCAGAATCAGCGCATGATCCATCGATCAGGCCGCGGCGGCTTTCGCGCGTTCGGCCGCACGTTCCTGGGCCTTCTTTTTCGGCGTGGCCTGGATCGGCTGGTCGCGGTAAACAGGCATCGGCGCGAGGCCGGCCTTGCCGAGGAACTTGGCAACGCGATCGGTCGCCTGGGCGCCTTGGCTCAGCCAGTGGGTGACGCGCTCGTTGACCAGGCGGACGCGGTCTTCATGCTCGGCCGGCAGCATCGGGTTGTAGCTGCCCAGACGCTCGATGAATTTGCCATCGCGCGGGCTGCGCGCATCGGCCACGACGATGTGGTAGAACGGGCGCTTTTTTGCGCCCGCGCGGGCCAGTCTGATCTTCAACGACATTGTCTATAACTCTCCAAAGTAAACAAAAACTTAACCCCCGAACGATGGGGCAAACTAGAACGGACGCCGACCGCCGCCTTGCGGCATCAGCGCCCCCAGACCGCCGCGCGCCAGACCTTTCTGGCCCAGTTTCGACGCGCGCTTCATCATGTCCTTCATCATGTCGAACTGCTTGAGCAGACGATTGACTTCCTGCACCGAGGTGCCCGATCCGGCGGCGACGCGTTTTTTGCGGCTTGCCTTCATGATGTCGGGATTGGCGCGCTCGGCCTTGGTCATCGACGAGATGATCGCGCCCTGGCGTTTCAGGATCGAGGTATCCAGATCCGCATCTGCCAGTTGCTGCTTGATTTTGCCGACCCCGGGCAGCATGCCCATGATGCCGGAGAGCGAGCCCATTTTGGTGATCTGCTTGAGCTGTTCGCCGTAATCCTCGAGGTCGAACTTGCCCTTCGCCATTTTTTTGGCGAGTTTCTCGGCATTCGCCTGATCGACGTTTTCCGAGGCTTTTTCGACCAGCGAGACGATATCGCCCATGCCCAGGATGCGGCTGGCGATACGTTCGGGGTGGAATTGCTCGAGCGCGTCGAGCTTTTCGCCCATGCCCATCAATTTGATCGGCGCACCGGTGATCGCGCGCATCGACAGGGCGGCGCCGCCGCGGGCATCGCCATCAAGCCTCGTCATCACGATGCCGGTGATGCTGACGGCCTCGTTGAAGGCGGTTGCGGTGGCGACGGCATCCTGCCCGGTCATGGCATCGACCACCAGCAGGGTTTCGGCGGGGTCGGTGGCGGCGCGGATGGCTTTGACTTCATCCATCAGCGCTTCGTCGATCGAGAGGCGGCCAGCGGTATCGAGGATGACGACGTCGAACACTTCCCGCCGGCCGGCATCCATGGCGCGGCGGGCGATCTGTACCGGAGTTTCACCAGCGATGATCGGTAGCGAGGCGACGCCGGCGCGCTCGGCCAGCTGGGCGAGCTGCAACTGGGCGGCCGGGCGCTGGGTATCGAGGCTGGCGAGCAGCACTTTCTTGCGCTGCCTGTCCTTTAGATAGAGCGCGATCTTGCCGGAGGTGGTGGTCTTGCCGGAGCCTTGCAGGCCGACCATCAGGAACGGGATCGGAGCGGCGGCGTTGAGGTTAAGGGGCACCACGCCTTCGCCGCCGAGGGCCTCGACCAGCGCATCGTTGACGATTTTGACGACCTGCTGACCAGGCGAGACCGCGCGCAGCACATCCGCACCCACGGCTTGCAGGCGAACTTTGGAAATGAAGTCGCGCACGACCGGCAAGGCGACGTCCGCTTCGAGCAGGGCGAGACGAATGTCGCGCATCGCTTCGATCACGTCGGTCTCGGACAAGGCGCCACGCCGGCGTAACCGGTCGAACACGTCGCCTAGCTTGCCCGAAAGGGCGTCAAACATCGGTCTCTCCTGGCCCGGTGGTGGGCACAACAAAAAGGCGCCGCGGTGCGAGACTCGCAGCGCGACGGATTGGAGACGGTTCTATGGCGGAAATGCGTTCACAAGACAAGCGGTCACAATACAACCGTTCTGCCGTCATAATTATTTTTGCATTCGTATAGTATTTGAGATATGTTGAGCAAGATGAGTAAGCTCATACACAACCTTGGCGAGAGTGATGTCGAGCGCCTTTCGGCCGTGCAGCGCTATGGTGGTGGTGATGCCGAACAGGATGAGTTGTTTGATCGGTTCACGAAGCTGGCCGCCACTCTGTTCAACATGCCGATCGCGTTGATTTCATTGGTCGGTCAGGATGTCGTGCGGTTCAAGTCGAGCCATGGCATCGATGTCGTCGACATGCCGCGCCGAAACAAACTGTGCGACGCCGTGACCAACAGCGGCACGGCGCTGGTGGTGCACGACGCGTTGAACGACCCACTGACCATGGACAGTCGGATGGTGAGTACGTTCGGCATCCGGTTCTATGCCGGCGCGCCGTTACGGACGGACGATGGTCTGACGCTGGGCGCATTTGCCCTCGCCGACCGGGTGCAGCGGCCCGAGTTCGATGAACGGGAAATGGCGATGCTGGGTGAACTGGCACGCTCGGTGGTTGCGCAACTCGAATTACGACGACGGTTGACCGAGACGCGCGGCATGATCGCCGAATTGTCGCTGCGCCAGGAGATTGCGGAGATAACGGCCAGCGCAGCAAGCCTGACCGATGCGCTCGATACATTGCTGGCGCATGTTGGCCGCAGGCTCGGCGCAACCTATTGCACGGTCAGCGAGGGCGATACACAGGCTTTGACGTATCGGGTCCTGGCCGGCCACGCAGAGTTGCCCGAGATTGAACGGATCATCGGCGTGGAACGACGGACTGCATGGCGGCCGCTCGCCGAATTATCGTGCGCGGCCGCACTGAGTGATCAGGTGGCGGTGGATTCCGGCCCGGTTTTGCTGCCCGAGCAAGTGGGCGATTATCCGGGATTCGCCTTCGCGGTCAATTGCGGTACGCGCCGTCAAATCACGATGCCAATTGCGACGGACCATCGTCGATTTGCCCTCACGATCGGGTTTCGCGAGCCGGAGTTGAGCGCCGGGTTGCGGGCGACCTGCGCTGATCTGGTGCAATGGATCACGCCGCTGCTCCAGGGACGATTGCGCGAGGATGCGCTGGCGCGGGCCAATGCGCTGCTCTCACGCAGCAATCGCGCCTTGCAGACGGTGCAGGCCAGCCGTGAAGCGGTGGCGCGCGCGACCGATGAAGCGGCGCTGACCCAGGCGATCTGTGATATTGCGGTCAGGTTGGGGCGCTACAGTGCAGCCTGGGTCGGCATGGCGGAAACCGATGAGCGCCGCACCCTGCGCCCGGTTGCGATGGCGGGGCACGGGATCGACCGGATTTTCGATGTCCATATTTCCTGGGGCGATGATGCTCATGGTCGCGGGCCTGCCGGCAGGGTCGTGCGTGAGGCGCGGCCGATCGTGATCGACGACGTGATGAACACGGCGGAGCTGAGCGCGTGGCACGACGATGCCGATCTGGAAGGGCGCGTTTCAGCTGTGGCTCTACCGCTGTGCGACGAGACCGGAGCAAGTTTCGGCTGCCTGACGTTGCTCGCGACCGATCGAGCCGTGAGCGTCCTGCCGGGAGATGAGAGCTTCGATGGCGAAGAGATCCGGTTGCTGGGTCAGCTTGCCGGTGATCTGGCTTATGGCCTCTGCGCGTTGCGGATGCGCCGCTCGCGGGATGCCGCCGTCGTCGGGCGGCAGGACAGCGAGCAGCGCCTCACCCGCCTGCTCGAAGCCAGCCAAACCGTAGTCTACGCTTTAGAACGGCCGAACGGCATGGGCGACAAAGCGTTGTGGCGCGTGACCGACTTCAGCGCCAATGTCGAGCGGTTGTACGGGTATGATCAGGCCGCAGTACGAGCACCGAACTGGTGGATTGATCATGTACACCCCGATGACCGCGACGCCGCCATCGGTACCGGTTCGCGCGGTCGGACGGGGTTTATCGGTGGGTGCGCGACGAAGCCTCCCTCGTGGCGGGTTCTGGAGGTTGTGGGGATCAGATTGTCGGGGCGTGGGTCGACATCACCGAGAAGCATCAGGCGGACGCCGCGATCGAACGGCTTGCCTATTACGATGCGTTGACCGACCTGCCCAACAAGGCGATGTTGCTCTCGCATCTGGCGCAGGTGCTGGTGCAGGCGCGTCAGTCCGGCATACACGGCACGTTGATGTTCCTGGATCTGAACGGGTTCGAGGCGGTCAACGATCTCCATGGGCATGCCGCCGGCGATGCCGTGCTGCGCCAGATCGGCCGGCGATTGCCGACCAAATTGCGCAAAGGCGACGTGGTCGCACGGGTAGGGGACGATAAATTCGCGATCCTGCTAGCCGCGCTGGGTGAGACGCGCCTGCGGGCTGCGGAGATCGGGCAGCGGATTGCCGAGACATTGCTGGCTGCCCTGGCCGAGCCGATCCACGCGGCGGGGCATGAGTGCCATATCAGCGCCAATATCGGCATCGCGATGTTTCCCGGCGAGGTTCATGCGATCGAGGATATCGTTCGGCAGGCGGACATGGCGGTGCGCCAGGCCAGGGCGGGCGATCGGACGCCGATCGTGTTTTTCGAGACGCGGATGCAGGCGCGGGTGGCCGAGCGGCATCTGATCGAACTCGCGCTGCGCGATGCGTTGATCCACGACCGGTTCGAGGTTTGGCTGCAATCGCAGGTGGATCAGCAGGGTCGCATATCGGGCGCGGAGGCTCTGATCCGGTTGCGCCGGCCGGACGGCGTGATCGTGCCACCCGACAGTTTCATCGCGATTGCCGAGGAAACCGGCATCGTGTTCGCAATGGGACGCTGGATGCTCCGCTCCGTCTGCCGCATCATCGCGCAGCAGGCGGCGAGCGGGCGGCGGCTGCGCGTGTCGATCAATGTCAGTCCGCGGCAGTTCCATGACCCGGATTTCATCGCCGATATCGAGGCGGCGCTGATCGAGGCGGGGGCGGATGCACGGGACCTGATGATCGAGATTACCGAGAGCCTGTTGATCGACCGCATCGAGGAAACCACGGCGTTGCTCAATGCGCTGGCTGCACGCGGCATACGGTTTTCGGTCGATGATTTCGGGACCGGCTATTCGAGCCTGGGTTATCTGCAGAATCTGCCGATCGCGGAGATCAAGATCGATCGCAGCTTCATCCAGCGCCTGCCCGACAACCCGCGCGATGCGACGCTGGCCGAGGCGATCCTGTCGATGACGCGGCATTTGGGCCTGACGACGGTGGCCGAAGGGGTCGAGACCGAGGCGCAGGCGACTTTTCTGCGGGCGCACAACTGCGACATGATGCAGGGCTATCTGTTCGGCCGGCCGGAACCAGCCGCGACGTGGCTGCGCGCTTGGAGCGGTTGACAGCGGCCTAGCGGATCAGGGACGATTATCCGGCACCGTAACGGATGGTCCGGCGATGCCTGCCAAGGAGCCCGCGATGCCGGACAAGCGCCCGCCTGTGATGCGCCGCCCACGGTTCACCACGCTCGATCTGTTCCGGTTGATGGATAGTTACGTGCGGGCGGGCGAGGAGATGGTCGGGCGGCCGTGGCGGCTGACCGCCGATGCGGCGCGGCGATCGGCAGCACTGGTCGAGCAGGGGTTGCTGGGGCCGTGGAGTGCCGCGAATCTGGTGCAGGGGCTGGGAACCGAATATTTCAATCTGCTGGCCAACCTCGCGACGGCGGTACCGACCGCGATCGAGAACATCGCGAACCGGCTCGACAATCCGCCGGCGGGTCTGCTGAGCGATTATCAGGTGCCGATCGCGGGAGCCGATCCCGAGGAGATCGGCACGATGTTCGAGGTCGGGCCAGCGGGGGATGTGCCGTTCACGCTGCCGGCGCGGGTGATCGATGCGTCGCAAGGTTGGGCGGCCTGGTATGTCGATCGGGCAGCGATCACCGCGTTGCTCGATGCGGCGACGGCGGCGGCGTTCGAGCCGCTCGATTGCGGCGGCGGGCGGAGCATGGTGACGCTGCTGGCAATCGATTTCCGGGTCAGCGATTTCGGGCGGTATCGTGAAATACAGCTTGCCGTGAGCCTGACACCGCGGGAATCGGCGGCGGAGCCCGGGGCGTTTTATGTGCGGATCATCGTGAGCGACGGATTCTCGGTCGAGCCGGGCAGGCGCGCCTGGGGGTTCGACAAGGATGTGTTCACCGACCTGCCGGTGCGCTACCGCGCGGATCACGCGGTGTTTCACACCGGCGACGACCGGCCGGGCGATTTCGCCCTGCGGCTGCCGCGATTCGGCTCCGGGCGTTCTGTCGATGTGCCGGTGGTGATTTACAGCGTGCGCGCGCCCGATGCGGCCGATGCGATCGCGGGGCCGGTGCGGATCGTGCTGAACCGCAGCGGCAGCGGCGAAGCGACGCAGATCGGCGGGTCGGTCGGGCTGCGGCTGGGCGATCCGGCGCTTGGACATTGTTTTTGCAGCGCACCCGGCGTCGGTTGCCTATGCGACACGCTGCGGCGGCTGGGGCTCGATCAGAAGCTTCCGGCGGCCAACGGCTGGACCGAGCGGATGACCGGGCAGTTGGAGGCGCCCTACCCGCTGGGCGCAACGGCGGGACGGGGATGAGCCGGGAAGCGCCGTCTATCGCTTGAGCCGCTTGCGGTAGGTTTCGGCTTCCCAGCCCAGCAGAGCGGCTTCATCGTCATGGGTCAGTGCGACAAGCGAGGCTTGCGCGTCGATCCGGGCGGTGACCGCGGCGAGGCATTCGGCCATGGCCAGGGCGGCTTGGGTGATGTCGCGGCGGATCAGGGCCCCGGCGCCGGCCACGATGATCAGCGGCGCGCCGGATTCGGGTGATTCGGTAATCCCCGGTCCCAGAAAGATGACGTGGTCAGGGTAGAGCGAGCCGGTGCGGGCGGCGGCAAGGCTGGCGCTGTCGGTGGCGATGCCGTGCAGCGTTTCGGGTGCGATTTGGTATTCGGTGCCCTGCGCAACCGCGGCAAGGCGTGCGCGATCGGGCGGCGGGGCGATGCGGGGTCGGACAGCGAGGCGGCGGGCAACCGCGTCGAGCAGGGCGCAGGCAGCGGCAACCGTCGCGGCGCAGACCGTCAGGCCGTGGTTGCCGAGCACGTAGATGTCGAACCCAGGGCGCGCGGCGACGGCTTCGGCGAGCGGCTGGCCGGGCCGGACATAAGGGATGAAGGTCCAGCGCAGGTCGCCGAGCGCCACGTCGAGCCGGGCCTTGGCATCGTGGCGCACCGCGACGGCGATGGTCGCGACGCAATGAACATGCAGCACGACGCGATCGGGCAGCAGCGCGTGCATCGCGGTTTCGATCGAGGGGCGGAGCGCGGCTGTGCCGCGTAGAAAGCGGTTGGCGTTTTCGACATCGTCGCCCCGGCCGAACGCCTCGCACAAGGCGCTGAGCGCGACCGGCACCATGATGTCGCGCTCTGCGGCATCAGCCAGCCATTGACCAGAGGCCTTGATCCACAGTGTATCGTCGAGCTTGAGCGAGGTGTTGCCGCCCGCGGCCTGGACGCGCAGGGGGTCGGCGCCGAGCATGGTCGAGGCGGCGGCGAGTTCAGCGAGAGCCTCGGCCGTGCGGTGTGGCGCGTCGTTCATGATTGCTGGCCCATCCATACACTGAAATCCGCCTGTTCCGCCTGGGTGAGGTGCAAGCCGTGCTTGGTGCGGCGGCTCAGGATGTCATCGGCGCGACGGGCCCATTCGGTATGCCGGAGATAACGCGCCTCGATTTCATAGAGCAGGCCGCCGAAATGCCGGCCGAGGCTGGCCATGGCATCGGCGGTGCCGAGCAGGGTGCGCGCCCTGGTGCCGTAGAGGCGGGCGTAATGGCGGGCGAGCGACGCCGGCAGGAATTGGTAGTCGCGGGATAATTCGCGCAGGAACCGGTCGAAATCGGCATCGGGCATGTCGCCGCCGGGCAGCGGCGCGCGATCGGTCCAGACCGGACCGGCCGTAGCGATGAAGGGGGTCAGCTTGTCGAGCGCGTGTTCGGCCAGCTTGCGATAGGTGGTGATCTTGCCGCCGAACACCGACAGCAGGGGGGCATCGCCGGGGCGGTGGTCGATATCGAACACATAGTCGCGGGTGACGGCGGAGGGATTCGCCGCCTGATCGTCGTACAGGGGCCGGATGCCGGCGAACTCGCTGACGATGTCGTCAACGGTCAGTTGCGTGTTCATGTAGCGATTGACCACGCGCAGCAGATAATGGCGCTCGCTCGCATCGACGCTGACCGCATCGGCATCGCCCTCGTAGGGGATATCGGTGGTGCCGATCAGGCAGAGCCCGGTTTCATATGAACCATCTTCGTACGGGTTGACGAAGATCACCCGTTTGTCGTCGTTCTGGAGCAGATAGGCCTGCGGCCCGTCCCAGAATTTGCGGACGATGATGTGGCTGCCCTTGACCAACCGGACCTTGGCGGGCGTGTTCAGACCGACGACGCCCTGCATGATATCGGCGACCCAGGGGCCGGCCGCGTTGACCAGGATGCGCGCGGTGACCGTTTCGACCGGACCATCATCGTGACGCAGCGTGACCGACCACAACCCATCGGCGCGGCGGGCCGAGGTTGCGGCGGTGCGGACGCGGATGGTGGCACCACGGTCGGCGGCATCGCACACGTTAAGGATGACGAGGCGTGCATCGTCGACCCAGCAATCGGAATATTCAAAACCGCTCGGGAAGGTCGGGCGGATGGGAGCACCTTCCGGTGCGCGCCGCAGATCGAGCGAACGGCTTGCCGGCAGCAGGTTGCGCCCGCCCAGATGGTCGTACAAAAACAGCCCGAGCCGCACCATCCAGGCCGGGCGTTGCTCGGGGCTGTGCGGCAGGACGAACCGCATCGGCCAGACGATGTGCGGTGCCGCGCGGAGCAGAACCTCGCGCTCGATCAATGCCTCGCGAACCAGGCGGAATTCGTAATATTCCAGGTAGCGCAGACCGCCGTGGACCAGTTTGCCCGAGCGCGACGAGGTGCCCTGGCCGAAATCGCCCTTCTCGCAGAGCAGGGTTTTCAGGCCCCGCCCGGCGGCATCGCGCGCGATGCCCGCGCCGTTGATGCCGCCGCCGATGACGACGAGATCGTAGTCTGGACTCATGCGGCACTCGCTGGGGCGTCGTCCTGGATGCCGTAGCCGGCGAATTGATCGAGCGTGGCATCGATATCGGCGGCGGACAGGATATGCGGCTGGCCGAGCAGCAGCGCATAGTAATACTGCCGGGCGATGGTTTCGAGTTCGACCGCGCGCCACATGGCTTTGTCGAGCGTTTCACCCAGGGCGATCATGCCGTGGTTGGCAAGCAGGCAGCCCATGCGGTCCTGCAGGGCGGCGAGGGCGTGCACCGAGAGTTCCTTGGTGCCGAACGTCGCGTAGGGCGCGCAACGGATATCGGTGCTGCCGAAGGCGGCGACCATGTAGTGGCAGGCCTCGATCGGTTTACGCGCGATCGCGAGCGTGGTCGCGAACGTGGGATGGCTATGGACGATGGCGTGAACATCGGGCCGGGCGCGCATGATATCGAGATGAAAGCGCCACTCGGTCGAAGGTTTTTTCGGGCCGCTCCAGCTGCCGTACTCACCCTCGATTGGCATGGCGGCCACCATGTCGGGCTCGATCAGGTGGTAGGGCGTCGCGGATGGCGAGATCAGCATGGTGTCGCCGTGGCGGATGCTGATGTTGCCGGAGGTGCCCTGGTTGATGCCGAGCGCGTTCATTTGCTGGCAGGCATGGATCAGGGATTCGCGCAGGTCGCGTTCGTTCATGTGTGGTCACCTTGGGTTAGGGGGCGGTTCGTCAACACGGGTTGCGGGGTGGTTCGCCGGCGAGGAAACGGCGGAGTTCCTCGGCCGCGGCGGCGGCGGCGATGGTGACGGTCTTGACCGACGCGCCGGCGATGTGCGGCGTGATGGTCACGTTCGGCAGGCTCAGCAACGGCCAGTCTGGCGGGACCGGCTCGACCGCAAAGGTATCGAGCGCGGCGCCGGCCAGGTGATGGTCGCGCAGCGCGGCGGTGAGCGCCGGATAATCGACCAGCGGGCCCCGCGCGGTGTTGACCAGATAGGCACCCCGCCTCATCGCGCCGATGCGCTGCGCGTTCATCAATCCCGTGGTCTCGGCGGTGACGCGGGCGTGCAGCGTGACGACATCGGCTTGCGCGAGCAGGGTTTCGAGCGTGGCGGGGCTGACGCCGTCGGCAATATCCGCCGGATCGAGCGGCACGTAGGGATCGTGCACCAGGATGCGGCAGCCGAACGGCTTGAGCAGGCGCACGACGCGCGTGCCGATCTGGCCGTAGCCAATCACGCCGACGGTCATTTCGGACAGTTCGCGGCCGGTGCGATCGGCGCGGTACAGATCGCCGCGCCAGTCCTGCCGGCGCAGACTGTCATGACCGGCGCCGATCAGGCGGGTTTGCGAGAGGATGGCGCCGATGGTGAATTCGGCCACCGCGCCGGCATTGCGGCCGGGGGTGTTGACCACGCGGATCTGGCGCAGCCGGGCAGCCTGCATGTCGATATTGACCGGGCCGCCGCGCGACACTGCAATCAACCGCAGGCGCGGCATCCGTTCGAGCATCTGCGCCGAGACCGGAGCGAGATGGGTGACCAGGATTTCCGCATCGCCGACAAAACCGGCGATGATTGCGGGATCGCCCTGGTATTCCTTCAACCCGTCCATGCCCGGCGTGGCATAGCCATGCTCCATCGGCAGGTCGGGCCAAGGCAGCGTCATCGAGCGGAGCGCCACCGCATCGCCGCACGCGGCGCGGATGGCCTGCTCGAACGCCGCCGGGCGCATGAAATGATCGCCGATCACCGCGCAGTCGCGCGCTGGGTTATCCATGCCTCGTCTCCGTGAAACCGGCGAACTGGTGCCAGAACGGCGGCGCGGCGTCACGGGCGGCCTGATAGATGGGCAGCAGCGGGGCGTAATGCTCGGCGAGCGCGGGATCGGGCGGTTCGGGCGCGCCGAGCAGCGGGGCGACCCAGGCGCGGGCGCAATCATCCATGCTGGGCGCGATGCCGAGCGAGACGGCGGCGATCATGGCCGCACCCAGCGCACCGCTGCCGTGTTCCTTGATGATCCGCACCGGGCGGTTGAGCATCGCGGCAAAGATCCGGCGCATCGCGACCGAACGGGACGCACCACCGGTTATGCTGATCATGTCCGGTGCGCCGCCGATCGCGGCGTAGCAATCGGCCGCGGCAAGGGCGAGACCTTCGTAGATCGTGCGCATCAGGCCGGTCAGGTCGAGGCTGCGGTCGATCCCGGCGAGGCTGGCGCGGGCGTTCGAATTGGTGAACGGCCCGCGTTCGCCGGCCGCTGAAATATAGGGGTGATAGACGGCGCGCGCCGGCGGCGCGGCGAGTACCTGTTCGTCGAGGGCGCGCAACATGGCGCCGTGATCGGACGGGTGGCCGGCGAGTTTGACCGCCTGATCGGCGATGCCGACCAGCCAGTCGATGTTGAGCGTGGCGGCGAGGGTCGATTGCAGCAGCGCGGTCTTGCCCTTGACCGGAAACACCATGCGATAGCCGCTCAGCGGCGCGCCGGCTTCGCGCTCGAAATCATCGTCGGCGAGGCGGATGTTCATGCCGGTGCTACCGATGATGGAGGTGCCGCAATCGGCGCCGGTGCCATAGATGCCCGCGCCCAGCGCACTGCACAGCACATCGACATAGCCGAGCACCACCGGTGTGCCCGCCGCGAGGCCGAGGCTTGCAGCGGCGGCTTGGGTGAGCGCGTGCTGCGTCGTCATGCCATCGACGATCGGCGGGAGCAGATGGCGGTAGGGTTCGAGCGCATAGCCGGCGATGGTGACCGGCGAATAGGCCCGGGTGCGCCAGGACCCGAAGGTGAAGCACGCCTCAGACGGATCGGTCGCACGGACGCCGGTGAGGTTGAAATAAATCCAGTCCTTGCAATGGAACGCAGTGGTGGCGTGGGCAAGCTGGTCGGGGCGGTTGGCGGCCAGCCACAGCAATTGGCCGGCCTGCTGGCAGGCGGCTGGGCCGGTACCGGACTCGGCGAAGATGGCGGGGCCGGCCTCGCTCGCGCGGATGCGCTCGACGATCGGGCCGGCCCGGCCATCGAGCCAGAGCAGGGCGGGCCCGACCGGGGCGCCCGCGGCATCGATCAGCCACGTACCGTCGCCCTGGCCGGTGATGGCGAGGCCCGCGACGGGCGCGCCATCGAGCCGGGCGACCAGGGCGGCGATGGTGGCCGCCGCATCCTCCCAGGTTTGCGCCATGTCCTGTTCGGCGAGGCCGCCTGGTGCTTCGCGATAGCGGTTGGGCCGGCTCTCGATCGCGACCGGCTGGCCGGCCAGATCGAAGGCGACCGCCTTGAGCATGGAGGTGCCGGCATCGAGGGCGATGATGCGGGGTTCGGTGGTCATGCGATGGCTCCGTGCGCGAGGGCGATGCCGCTGGCGGCATCGAAAATATGCAGATCGACCGGGTCGAACCCGAAATGGATGGTATCGCCCAACCGTGCGGCGACGCGGGTGTTGTGGATGGCTGTGAGGGTGCGGCCGGCAACTTCGATGGCGACATGCGCCTGATCGCCCAGCCACTGGTTCGAGACCAGCACGCCCTGATAATCCGCCAGGTGCAGTTGCAGCCGGTGGGGCCGCAGCCCGAGCACGACGCGCTGCCCGAGCGTGAGGGTGCGCGGGGTTGCGAGCGGAATGCGCAAAGCGACGGCGCCGGATTCGTCGAGCGCGTCGTACCCGCGATCGGTCACGATGCCCTGCAGCGTGTTCATCGGCGGTTCGCCAAAAAACGTCGCGACGAACAGATTGGCCGGCCGGTCACGCAGGGCGGCGGGGGTGGCGTATTGCTGGAGCGCGCCCGCCTCCATCACCGCGATGCGGTCCGCCATTGCGGTGGCTTCGCCCTGGTCGTGCGTGACCAGAACCGCGGTGTAGCCCCGCTCCTTGATGCGGGCCTTGACGCGGCCGCGCAAAATGGCCCGCAACTGCGGCTCCAACTGGCCCATTGGTTCGTCGAGCAGGTGTAGATCGGCGTGACGGATCAGGGCGCGGGCCAGCGAGGCGCGTTGCTGCTGGCCGCCGGACAGACCGTTCGGGCGGCGGTGCAGGATCGGGCCGATTTCAAGCAGATCGGCGACTTCGCGAACCTGGGCGGATGCCGTGTTCGCCTGGGCCTTGTCGCTGCGGAGCGCGAAGCCGATGTTTTCGGCGATGGTGAGCGGCGGGTAGAGTGCATAGCCTTCGAACGCCATCGCGACGCCGCGCTGCGCGGGGGGCAACGTATCGATCCGCCGGCCGGCGAGGTGGATTTCGCCGTTACTGACCGCCTCGAACCCCGCGATCATGCGCAAGGTCGAGGTTTTGCCGCAGCCCGAGGAGCCGAGCAGGGCGATGATTTCACCATCCTGCACATCGAGATCCATGGTGCGGACGGCATGGACCGGGTGGCGCGACCCCTCGCCGTAGATTTTGTTGATCGCCGCGAGGTTGAGGCTCATGAGGCGATCTCCAGCGCGGCCGGCGTCGCCGCGACGCAGTGACCCGACTCGGCATCGAACAAGGCGCCGTAACCGGGCGCGACGCTGATGAACAGGGCGGTGCCGTGGGGTGGCGGCGTATCGTGGCTGGCAACCAGTTCGACACCATCGGCGGTGCGCAGGAGCACGAGGAAGCGCTCGTTCATCGGCGTGATGGCAATGATCTGGGCGGCCACCCTGCCCGCCCCGCCAGCCGGATGCAGCATAACCGCCTCCGGGCGCACGCCGAACACCGGTTCGGCAACCGGCGGCGCATCGAACCCGAAGGCGAGGCCGGCGGCGTCAATCCGGCTCGCATTGCCGCGGGCGGTGGCGCGGGCTGGGATCAGGTTCATCGGCGGGTCGCCGAACAAACGGGCGGTCGCGATGGTGGCGGGGCGATCATAGACATCAGACGGCGTCGCGAACTGCACGATCCTGCCGCCGATCAGCACCGCGACCCGATCGCCGATCGCCATGGCTTCCCGAAAATCCTGGGTGACGTAGACTGCGGCTGTTTCACGGCGGGCGAGCAGGCGGGGCAGTTCGACGCGCATTTCGTAACGCAGCTTGGCATCGACGTTGCGTAGTGGATCATCGAACAGGATCAGGCGGGGCTCGCCGACCAGAGCACGCGCGAGCGCGGTGCGCTGCTTCTGGCCATTGGAAAGCTGGCGGGGAAAATGATCGAGCACATGATCGATCCGCAGCAGCGCCGCCACCGCATCGACCTTTCGGGTGATGGTTGCGCCGTCGAGCCGTTGGGCACGCAGTGGGCTCGCGATGTTTTCGAGCGCCGCCATGTGCGGGTAGAGCGCGAAGTTCTGGAACGCCATGCCGAGGTGACGGGCTTCCGGCGGGTCGTTCGATACATCGCGCCCGGCGAGCAGGATGCGGCCGGCGGCGTTGGGTTCGAGCCCGGCGATGGCGCGCAGCATGACGGTTTTGCCGACCCCGGAGGGGCCGAACAGCACGACCCGTTCATTCGGTTGCACATCGAGATCGACCGCGTCGAGCACGGGATCGGCGCCGTAGGCGACCGACAGGCCGGTAACCGCAAGGGCGGCATGCACGGGCGCGCTCATCCTTTGACCGCTCCGAGGCTGAGGCCTTCGACCAGCCAGCGCTGCGCGTAGAGGGCGATGGCCAGGGTAGGGATGATCGACAGCACGACGGCCGCCGCGATCTGGCCGTATTGAATGCCCGATGCCGTGACGAAGGCGAGTGCGCCGAGCGTGACCGGCTGCTTCGAGCCCGATGCCAGGACGAGCGCGAAGATGAAATTGTTCCAGGCAAAAATGAAGGCAAGCAGGCCGGCCGCGGCGATGCCCGGTCCCGCCAGGGGAATGGCGATCTTGATGAAGCCCTTGAACCAGGAATGACCATCGACGCGGTAGGCGTATTCGATGTCGGGGCTCGCATCTTCGAAATAGCCGCGCACGATCCACAGGATGAGCGGCAGGGTGATCAACTGATAAATCCAGATCAGTCCGAAATAGGTGTTGTCGAGATGGATTTCCTCGAAATAGAGTGACAGCGGCAGCAGCACGAGCAACGGTGGCGAGAATTTCAGCGACAGTAGCGTGAAGGCCATGTCTTCGCCGAGGCGGAACTTGAAGCGCGCGAAGGCATATGCCGCCGGAACGCCGAGCAGCAGGGCAATGATCACGGCCGAGGCAGACAAGAAGAACGAATTCCACAGATTATGCATGAAGGCGATGTTCAGTTCACCGACGGACGTTTTCAGATGCCCGGTGATGAGGGCTGCATAGTTGATCAGAGTGGGGACGAACACCAGCTTTGGCGGCAGCGACAAGATTTCGGTGTTGGTCTGCAACGACATCACCACGATCCAGAAGATCGGGAACATGAAGAATAGCACGATCAACGTCAGTGCCAGGCCGCGTAGGGATTTCAGGATGGTATCACGCACCGGCTTTGCTCCGTTGACGCATCGCATGCCATTGATTGACGAATAGTTTGGACAGCGCGAAGGTGATCGCCCAGAGCACCATCAGGATCGCCGAGGATCGGCCGACATTGGTGTTCTGATAGAAATCGATATACGAGCGAATTTGAAAGACCATCAGGGAATCGCCCGGCCCGCCCTGCGTCATGCCGTAGATGATGCTGAATTCCTGTATCGCCGAGAGCAGGCGGAACAGGGCAGCGGTGATGATGTAGGGCATCAGCATCGGCAGCGTGATGCGAAAGAACACGAAACGAGCCGGCACGCCGTCGAGCCGCGCGGCCTCGAACGGCTGGGTCGGAAGGCTGCGCAGTCCGGCGAGCAGCAGGATCATGATGAACGGGGTGTTCACCCACATATCGATCAACACGACGGTGAACATGGCGGTATCCGGGCTCGAGGCCCAGCGGAAGCCGGTCAAGCCCAATCCGTTGACGATCCAGGCATACACACCAAAATTCGGATTGGTCATCAACTTCCAGATCAGTGACGCGATGACCGGTGCGACCATCAGTGGCATCAGCAGGGCGACCGAGATGACATTGTTCAGGCGCGTGCGTTCGCGCAGCAGCATGGCGATGCCGAGGCCGAGCAGCAGTTCGAGACTGACGCTGGCTCCCATGTAGATCATGGAGACAGCAATGGTCTGCCAGAATTCGCTGCTCGAGAACAGATCTATGTAGTTGCCGATGCCGACGAAGTGTCGGCCGGTCGGGAACGCCATGTTGTAGGATTCGAGACTGTACCAGGCGGCCGTGAAAAACGGGATCAGAATGCCGATGCACACGAGCAGCGCGGGCAGGCTGAGCAGATATGGCAATAATGCAGCGCGGCGGCGCAGTTTTGGCGCCGCGACGGGTGCGGGACGGATGGCGGTGTCACTCATCGGATCGATCCTGACCGGGCCTGGTTGGCGTCAATGCCGGATGGACGGCGTTGGGCACGGCGTGGGGGGAAAGACCCACGCCGTGCCGCCGCGGCTTCAGATACCAGCACTTCTCATTTCGTGATCGATGTGGGCTGCAAGTTTTTCGAGACCCGCATCAACCGTCACCTGTTTGGCGACCATGCGTTGCAGCATGGCGGCCCATTCGGTGGTGACGTTGAAAAACAGTGGCTGCGGGGTGAAGTAGATTTTTGCATCGGGCAGCGATCGCTCGAAAGCCTCGTAGAATCCCGCATAATCCTTATCGAGACGCGCTTTGAATGCGGGGTCTTTCCAGGTGGTGTTGCGCACCGGGTCGACCAGTTTTTGCTTGACGCCGCCATAGATGCCGAAGTTCTTGCCGCTCGCCCATTGGATGAAATACCAAGACGCGTCCTTTTCCTTGGAAAAGCTGCTCATGGCGAGCGACCAGATCCAGACGTTCGAGGTCGAATGCGTCATTTTCGGGTTCGGCACGAACGCGGCATAGCCGATGTCGCCAGACTCCTTGTTGCCCGGGCTGTTCTCGAAGAAACCGATGATGTTCGCATCATAGATCATGCCGCAGCGGCCGGCGCCGAGATCCTGCGCGCATTCGTACCAGGTATAGGTCGCCCAGTTTTTCGGGCCGGCCTTCTGGATCATTTCCACCCAGAGCTTGTTCATCTCCTTAGACTCGGTGGATGCGACGGCCGAGGTGAGTTTGCTGCCAGAGACATCGAAATCCTTGGCGCCGTAGTTGGTGTATGCCGAGAGATAGCCAGGGTGAATGGTCGCCCATGAACGGCTGCCGCGCACCGCGACACCGTAGGCACCGCCGGCATCCTTGGTGATCTTGCTACCGATTTCGATCATGTCCGGCAGGTTTTTTGGTGGCTCGATTTTTAGCTTGTCAAAGATACGCTTGTTGTAGCTGATATTATAAAGTTCAAAGCCGAGCGGCACCGCCCATTGCTTGGCATTGGCACTGCCCAGGGCTTCGCCTGGAACGCCCGACCACGCATCGGACTGGCGGAGATTGGCGATGATGCCGTTGAAATCATACGATGGCGATGTTTTCGTGGCGTCGTTCAGGTAGGGCTTCATATCGACGAGCCAGGTTGCGGGGCCGTATTGCCAGGTCTGGTATGCGCCGGTCATCAGCACGTCGTAGCGGTTTGAGTGCGAAGAGAGCACTGCGGTTACTTTATCGAAATAAACATCCTCAGGGAAAATATCGTATTCGACATCGATGCCGGTCATGGCCTTGAAATGGGGCAGATCGGCGATCATGGCGTCGGCGTAGGGATGTTTGTCGAGCAGCAGGCGGAGTTTCTTGCCTTTATGGGCCTGCCAGTTGAAGTCCGCTGCCATGGCATCGGTTGCGGCGGCGCCAAGCGCGAGATTGACCGCGGCGGCACTGACGCCGAGCATGCCCGCGCGTTTCCCGAAATCGCGGCGCGACAGGCCGCGCGCAATGAAGTCTTTCGCCAGACCTTCGATTTTTTGAGTCATTGTTTCCTCCGGTTTATTTGTTGCGTTAAACGTACGATATTACAAGGCGTTCATGACCTTAGGGTTTCGGGTGGACTTCAGCTGGACCAGCCGTGCCGCCGTATCTTCGTCGGTGATCAACGCCGTCGCGAGGCCGGCGTTCAGGACGGCGTGGATTGCCGCTACCTTGTCACGCCCACCGGCGATGGCCAGAACTTCGCGGCCGCGCATCACTTCAGGATCGAGCGCGATGACCCGGTCGTGCAGTTCGGTTTCAACCCGCTGACCGGCCTCATCGAAGAAGCAGCCGAGCAGTTCAGCAACGGCGCCATCGCGCCGGGCCGTTGCGAATTCTTCGGGCAGCACCATGCCGCTCATGCCGAGGAAGGCGATGGGTTTGACCTCGCCAATGCCGACGATGAACAGGCTCGCCTGCGCCGCCAGTTGAAACGCCTCGACCACACCGCGCTGGCGGAACAGCATTTCGCGATCGGAGATCGAGTTGGCGTAGAACGGCACCGGCGGCAGATAGGCTGCGGCGCCGGTTTTGTCGGCAAGCGCATGAATGACGTCGAACGGGTTGGCACCAACCCGGCGCGGCACATCGCCGAGGGCCGAAACCACCGTGAGATCGGGATAGGACCCGGGCGCCAGATGATCGATCGATGCGGCGATGCTGCGGCCATGGCCGACGCCGATGATGCTGTGGCGGCCTTGTTCAAACGCATCCGTCAGGTAGTCCGCACCGGCGCGGCCGAGTGAGGAGAACAGAGTTTTGCCGTCCGGCGGCGCGGGGACGACGCGGCAGAAATCGAGCACGAAACCGTTGGCGATCTGCTGTTCGAGACCGACACAACTGGCCAACGCGCCGCTGATCGAAATACGGACGATGCCGTCCTGCACGGCGCGGGCAATCAAGCGTTGGACGCGGGTTTGCGGCAAGCCCAGCCTTGCAGCGATTTCAACCTGGGTCAGCGATGATTCGTAATAGAGCCACGCGACTCGCGTTGCGAGCTCGATATCATCCTGTCCAAGACGCCTGCTGGAACGCACAGCCACCGTTTCCACCGTGATTGAATAATTTTTATCTTGCCGCACGTTTTATTCATTCAAACAGCAGTGTCAAGTGAAATCGGCGTTGTCGCAAAGTCATCGGCCCCGATGGGCTAACGGGTTTTTGGAATGAAGCAGCGGAGGTCCGCGGTGGCCCGCATGACCGTACGGATCGCATTGTGCTCGATAACCCCGAGGCTGGCGGCCTGCACCAGCAGATTGCCGGCCGTGGTCGCCTCAACCGGGCCGGCGATGACGGTGGCGTTGGTGCAATCGGCGATCGCCTGGCACAGCAGGTCAATCCGCGAACCGCCGCCCACAATGTGGATGCGCCTGGTCTGGTGATTGGCTACCTGATCGATTTCGGCGAGGCTGGCGGCCACCGAGGCCGCGAGGCCGCGCAACACGGCGCGGGTGATCACAGCGGGTGCGGGATCGAGCACGATGCCGCGGGCGGCGCACCAGCGGAGGATGCGGTCCGGCATGGTGACGCCAGGATGTGCGAACTCGGGTTCGGTCGGGTCGATCGCGACATCCGAACACAGCGCCGCGGCGTCTTGCAGAATCGGCTCGATCGGCGGATCGCCCCAGGCGCGCAGGCATTCCTGCAGGATGAACAGGCCGCTGGTGTTTTTCAGCAGCCGCGTGGTGCCGGCGATGCCCTGTTCATTGGTGATGTTGGCGCGGCGGGCGGCCTCGCTGATCAGCGGGCGCGGGCGCTCGATGCCGGCAAGGCACCAGGTTCCGCTCGAAATATAGGCCCAGTCCTCGCCCGCCTCGGCCGGGATTGCAGCGATCGCGCTCGCGGTATCATGGGTGGCGGGGGCGATGACGATGGTGCCGACGAGGCCGGTGTCCGCGGCGATGGCGGGCAGCAGCGGGCCAAGGATGGTGCCGGGCTCGACCAGATCGGGAAACATGGCGCGCGGGATGCCGAACGCGGTCAGTACCGTGTTCGACCAGTCGCGCCGGACCGGATCGTAGAGTTGGGTGGTGCTGGCGTTGGTGTGTTCGCAGGCCACGACCCCGCACAGCCAGTAATGGATCAGGTCCGGCAGCATCAGGAAGCGGGTCGCCCGGCTGAACAGGTCAGGCGACGCGCGCTTTGCGGCCAGGAGTTGCGGGAGCGTGTTGATCGGCAGAAATTGCACGCCGGTCGCCTGATATAAATCGGCGCGCGGCATGGTTTCATCGAGCGTGTCGATCACGCCCTCGGTCCGGCGGTCGCGGTGGCTGTGGACCATGCCGATCGGCAGCGCATCGGCATCGAACAGCGCGTAATCGACCCCCCAGGTGGTCACGCCGATGCTCGCCACCGGCCCCTGGCCGGACGCGATGCGAAGTCCATGGCGAATTTCGCGCCAGAGTTCGAGCATGTCCCAATACAGGCTGGCGCCGAGCGGCACCGCGCGATTGGGAAACCGGTGCAGGATATCGAAGCTCAGCCGGCCGCCTTCGACCGCGCCGAGCGCGACCCGCCCGCCGGATGCACCAAGGTCGATCGCGATGTGGCGCGCAGGACTACCGGACATAGGCGGCGGGCACGCCGCCATCGACCGTCAGTACGCCGCCGGTAGTTTTCAGCGACGCCGCGGAGGCGAAAAACGCGATGGCTTCAGCGACATCGTCCGGCAGGACGTTGACCTTGAGCGTGGTGCGCGCGCGATAATGCGCTTCAAGCTCCGTCTCGGCGATGCCGTAAGTGGCGGCACGGTCGGCCCGCCAGGATGAGTTCCAGATCGAAGAGCCGGACAGCACGGCATCCGGCAGCACTGTGTTGACGCGAATGCCCGCACCGCCGCCTTCCTCGGCGAGGCAGCGGGCGAGGTGCAGTTCCGCCGCCTTCGCGGCCGAATAGGCGCCGGCGTTGCGCCCGGCGGCGACCGCGTTTTTACTGGCGACAAACACCAGCGCGCCGCCGCAAGCCTGCCGGCGCAGCACGCGAAACGCGGCACGGGCGACCAGGAAATAGCCGGTGGCCAGAATGTCGAACATCAATTGCCAGTCGGCCAGGCTGGTCGCCTCGATCGGGTCGCTTTTGCTGATGCCGGCGTTGTTCACCACGATATCGACCCCGCCGTAAGCGAGTGTCGCGGCGGTGAAGGCCGCATCGACCGCGGCTTCGCTGGTCACGTCCATCGGCGTGGCGATCGCGCGGTGAAATCCGTGGCGGGCGGTGAGCGCGGCGGCGACTTCGGTACTGCCCTCGGCATTGCGATCGGCAATGACGACATGCGCGCCATCCCGCGCGAGGCGCGCGGCGGCGGCGCGGCCGATCCCGCTGGCCGCACCGGTGATCAGCGCGACATGGCCATCGAGCGGCTTCGGCGGCGGTTTCAGCGAGAGTTTGTAGAGTTCGAGCGGCCAGTATTCGATGGCGAAGCTCTCGGCGGCGTCGAGCGTTTCGAAGCCGCCGACCACATCGGCATGGCGCATCACCGCGATGGCGCGGCGATACAACTGGCGGGAGACTTCGGCGGCGAAGGCATCGGGGCCGGTGGTGACCATGCCGACGCCGGGGATGAGAATGATGCGGGGCCAGGGCGCGGCCATCGTATCGCCGGGTTGGGCGTGGGATTGGAAATAATCCCGATAATCGCTGACGAACCGCGCGATGCCAGCGGTGGCTGCCGTGATCAGGGCGCCGGCACCGTGGTCGGGCTGCCAGTCGAGCAACAGCGGCACGCGCTTGGTGTGGACCAGATGGTCCGGGCAGGCGGCGCCGCGCATGGCAAGCGCTGCACATTGGGCGCTGGTGGTGAAATTCAGCACATCGTCGCTGGAATCGACGCTGAGGATCATGCTCCGATCCTGGCTGATCGCGCCGCGAATCACCGGCAGCACCTGGGTCAGCAGCGTGTCCCGCTCGGCGGCGGACACGCGCGTGATCGTGGTAGCACCGAAGGGCGATGGGTTCGCTTTTGCCGCGAGAAATGCTTCGGCTTCACCGATGATCCGCAGCGTGCTGGCATAGCAGGCCGCCGCGGTGTCACCCCAGGTGACCAGACCGTGCTTGCCCATGACGACGCATTCGAGGTCCGGATTGTTGCGCACGGCTGCACCGATCTGTTTCGAGAGATCGAACCCCGGGCGGATATAAGGCACGAACGCCGCCCTTTTGCCGAACACCTGGTGCATCAGCGCCTCGCCGTTCGGGCTGCACGCAATCGCGATGATCGCATCGGGATGGGTGTGATCGACATGCGGTGCCGGAGTGAAGGCGTGCAGCAGGGTTTCAATGCTCTGGCGCGGCCGCCCCGGTTCGAAGGCGCAACGGTCAAGATAGGCAGTCATGTCTCCATCGGACATGGTGGGGCGGGCGAACAGCGGTTCGATATCATCGAGGCGGAGGCCGGCGAAATGCTTCGGCTCGATCGAGGCGAGATCGCTGCCGGAAGCCTTGACCCAGAGCACCGGCGTCCCGCGGCCGAGGTGATCGCGCTCGATCGATTTGACCGAGGTATTGCCCCCGAAAATATTCACAATGCGGCGATCCGCGCCGAGCAGGCGGGAGCGGTGGGCGAGTGCCGCCAGCCCCTCGCCGGCCGGCGGTTGGGATGCTGGCCAGGTGGGGCAGCGTTGATCGGTATCGTTCATCGGAGCCTCATGATCGGGTTAGTCGCCATAGCCGCCGCCGGTCGCGATAACGCCGCGGTCGCGTTTGATCGCCCGCAGATAATCGCCCTCGCGATGGGCGCGCAAAGGGTCTTCGGGCAGGTTGTGGCCGCGCCGCCAGGCGGCGAGACGCGGGCGGACATCGGTGCGGAAGGCATCGAGCAAAATGCGGTGCGCGCCCAACGCATCGCCCTCTGCCTGCGCGGCGGCGAGGCCGGCGCGATCGATCAGCAGAGCCTTCGCATAGGCTTCCTGGCAATTCAGAATACTCATGATCATGCCTTCGATCTTCGCTTCGATGTTGAAGCTCTGATCGATCATGTAGCTAACACCGCGGGCACAGGCTTCGGTTGCCGGATCGTCGGCGGCCGCAACCAGTTCGGCGTAGATCAGGAAGAGTTCGAGCGGGTTGGTCGACCCGACGATCAGATCGTCGTCGGCGTAGCGCCGGGCGTTGAAGTGAAAGCCGCCGAGCTTGCCTTCATCGAGCAGAATGGCGACGATGGATTCGATATTGGCGCCCTGCGCGTGGTGACCGAGATCGACCAGTACCTGCGCCTGCGGGCCGAGCGCCTGCGCATGCAGCAATGCGGCACCCCAATCGGCCAGATCGGTATAATAGAAGGCGGGCTCGAAGAATTTGTATTCGATCAGCATACGCGCACCTTCCGGCAGGATGTCGGCGCAGGCTTGCAGCCCGGCGCGCAGGCGCCGACGCCGGGCGCGGATGTCGTCCTGACCGGCGTAATTGGTGCCGTCCGCGAACCACAGGCTGAGATCGCGGGCGCTAGTTTGCTGCATGATCGCAACGCAATCATGCAGATGGGCCATGGCCTTGTCGCGAATTCGGGCATCGGGGTGGGTGAGCGAGCCGAGGCGATAATCCTCGTCCTGGAACAGATTGGGGTTGATGGCACCGATCGTGATGCCGCGTTCGGCAGCGAAGCGGCCGAGGGCTGCGGCATCGTCCACCTTGTCCCACGGGATATGCAGCGCAACGCGGGGAGCGATGCCGGTCATGCGGTGAACCTCTGCCGCGTCCTCGATTTTTTCCCACACGCTGCGCGCGGCACCGGGGGCGGCGAAGGTTTTGAAGCGGGTGCCCGTGTTGCCGAACGCCCAGCTTGGCGTTTCGATGATCTGCGCATCGAGCCGCGCGATGAAAATTGCGTCGTCCATCAATCCTCCGCGACGATCAGCCGGATATCGGCTGCTTCCAGGGCTGCGAGATCGGCCTCGGCCGGCATCGCATCGGTGATGACGATGTCGAGCTCAGTCAACGTCGCGATGGTTGCCAGCGCCCGCCTGCCGAATTTCGAAGAGTCGATCAGCGCGATCGCGGTTGCGCCCGAACGCAGCATGGCGCGTTTGGCACCGACCTCGGGCAGATGGGAATCGGTCAGGCCGAGTCCGGCGTGAAATCCCCTGGTGGAAAAGAACACCTTGTCGGGGTGCAGGCGGGCCATGACATCTTCGAACAGAACGCCGGTGAAGGAGCGCGCCGGGGCGTGAAACGCACCGCCGACCAGCACGAAATCGACGCCGGCGGCGGCGAGCGTATTCGCGGCATCCAGGCTGGAGACGATGGCCGACACGTCGTGCCCGGCGAGCATGCGCACCAGATGCAACGCCGTGGTCGAGGCATCGAAAGCGATCGTGTCGCCTGGCGCGATCAGACCGAGGGCGGCCCTGGCGATTGCGGATTTCGCCGCGGTGTGGCGGCTGGCGCGCAGCTGGTGGCTGAGTTCCTCGCTCATGCGCTCGCGCAGCCGGGCACCGCCGCGCACCCGCTCCATCAATCCCTGCTCCGCCAGCGCATCGAAATCGCGCCTGATCGTCATGTCGTGGACGCCGAACTCGGCGGCGAGATCGCGGACGCGCAAGACCGGCGCGTTGACGGCACGGCGGAGGATTTCCGCCTGACGCAGCGTGTCGCTCATGGCCCGCACGCCGGTTTTGAACATCTATATGTGCGTTTCCACATCACGTTCGTCGCTTACGCCACAATGCGCGGCCTCACAAGCGCTGATCTGATGAGTTTTTGATTTGCGTTATATTGCGCTGCACAATTACGAATTTACGCGGCGTATTCAAGTAAGAAAGAAAGCGCTTCTTTTCTGAAAAAAAGAAGCAAAAAACTTTTTTTAATCTGGGCTAAAGCGATTTCAGCCGCATGAAGCCAGCGAATAAAAGTTTTTTTGCTTCTTTTTTTACAAAAAAAGAAGTCCTCCCCCCCCTGCCCTGCCCGCCTCACTTGACAGACCAATGTTCACTCCGTGCCTATCCGGTTAAGTCAGACACCCACTACATGTGGGGTGGACCCATGCTCCCGAATAAAGCTGGGCATAGGTTGGCGCCTCGGCGCCGCCCGC
>NZ_NCJX01000179.1:0-1029 GCF_002282635.1 Acidiphilium sp. 34-64-41
CGAGATCACCGAAGGCGAAGCGGTAACCGACCCCGCCCATCTAGCCCGCATCGTTACCGCCTATCGCGCCATGGGTTTCCGCACCGCGATCGACGATTTCGGCGCCGGCCATTCCAACCTCAATCTTCTGGCGCAGTTTCGTCCTGACATCATCAAGCTCGACATGGTCCTGATCCGCGACATCGATCGCGATAAAGTTCGCCAGAGTCTCGTCCGTCATTGCGTCGGACTATGCGATGATCTCGGTATTCTCATGGTGGCGGAAGGGATCGAGACGTTGGCGGAGTACCAGACCTTGCGAGGACTAGGCGTTAAGTTCATCCAGGGCTACCTGCTCGCAAAACCGGGCTGGCGGCGTTTGCCAGAAGCTCAATTCACAGATTTCACGACCGTATAAGCCCGCATAGAATGGTGCGATCGGCCGCACCCCACCAATTCAGCCCCGCCAGACCCCACAAACAAAAAATTTCTAACGCGCACCCCTAACAAATTCCTTTCTCATCCCCCGCCCATTGTGGTTTATGTGCGGTCATGATCTCGAACGCGCCTTTCATGCCCGCCGACCCGTCCGAGCGCTTCGCGATGATCTTCCGCGCCCTGCAGCGCTCCGTGGCCGACAACGGCTACCGCCTTAAAATCCACGGCCCGCTCCTCGTCCTGATCTGGAACTACCTCAGCTGCCAGATCGCCCGCTTCGCCAAAATCGCGGCCAAACCCCCGCAAACCCCGCGCGCTCCCAGAACGGTCGAGCGCAAACCCACCACCAAACCCAAACCCGCCCTCACGCTCCCGCGCGGCTTCGCCTGGCTCATCCGCCTGCTCCCCAACGGTCCCGCCGCCCCCATCGTCGCCGGTGCCAACGCCCGCCTCGAACTCCAGCACTTCATGGAAGATCCCATCGTCCAGGCGCTGCTCGCCACCCACCCCAGTCTCGGCCGCATCCTCCGCCCGCTCCACACCATGCTCGGCCTGCGCTACCCACAAATCATCAAACGCCCCAAATCGACCAAGCCCCGGCCCAAGCGCATC
>NZ_NCJX01000141.1:0-4943 GCF_002282635.1 Acidiphilium sp. 34-64-41
CGCCAAGTTCAGAATCGGCGCCGTGCTTGCCCTTCAATCAGGGCAAATCTAGCCACCAGCACTCGTCCGAGTCACCCCGGCATCTTCCGACAAAGCAACTCCCGCCCACCCGCTTTCACGCCGGCCGCGTCACCGCGACAGCACGCCCGAAGCCAGATTTACGCGGGTTCAGACAGCCATCGACAACTGGCGCGATGTGAACAGAATGCGTCTTCCCCTGATAGTGGATGGGCGCGGTACGCGGTATCTTGGCCAGGCTGAACCAGGGCCAGTTCATCAAATCGACCGGCGCGCGCGGACGTGCGTGCTCGAGCATCGCCGGCACCGGACGATCGTCGCTCATTGCGAAACTGGCCGAGCCGGACGTCCTGGCCCGCGGGCAACGCTGGTGCCGGGATCAGAGGTAGATTGACGAGCACCGGATTCGGCCCAAGCCTGCAGATCAGCCAGCCGATAGACAACCCGGCCGCCGATCTTGCGATAGGCGGGGCCACTGCCGAAGCAGCGATGTTTCTCCAGCGTTCGGCCTGACAGACCCAGAAACCGTGCCGCTTCCGGTGTTCGCAGATAGCGTTGCGGCAGATTAGGTAGCGTATCCTGTTGCATGGGGCGATCTCCGTCGAGCGGCCGGCCATCGGCTCGCGTTGCGACGCAGGATCGGCGTTCCTCCGCACATTGCTCAGGGCCATTTTCAGGGGAGGGCCAAAATCGGCCAGGAAGAGGCCCGCACGACGGATCTGCGTTGTGGAGCGACGGCGACAATTCTGGTCGTAACAGGTGGATGCACGTCTCGGCCTGACGAGGCGAAGTCCGTCGACGGCATCATCCGAACGGGGACAACGGGGACATCGGCACGTTTTGGCAGTGGCAGGCCGGATCAGGTCAGACGGGGCGCTTTCAGCAGTCTAAAAGCGGCACCGTCGCGCCAGCGGCGGGCGGTCGCAATAAGGGTTCGAACGCGACTACGGGCACCACTGTCCTCCCAGGCGCCCGGCGGCTCGCCGAACAGGGCACGGTGGACGTCCCGCTCACTTGCGCGGGTGGCGGCGAGGTCGAGTGCCCATGCCATGTAGGCAATCTTTAACCCGCGCGGATGCGGTTTCGAACTCGAGAGGCTTGAAGCGGCCGGAACATGCGGACGGGCAGCAAACCTCCAGAACACGTGGGCGGCTTCCAACCGCTCCGAATGCCAAGCATCCCAGAGAACGACCGGTGCCAGCGGGGTATCCAGCGGTGGCGGATCACGAGATTGGAAAATCAGATGATGACGCACGCTGGCCGACGGCGCCACGACGAGATGATAGCCGTCCGGCGTCGGACGGCCGATGTAACGGGTGCCCCAAACATCTGGGTTAAACCGGACCTGCGATGCGCCTGTCGTTTCATGAACGTCGACGACACGGACATGAACGACACGAGCGGTGGCGTCGGCCGTCCAAAATAGCATGGCAATGTCACCCGTCGTGTCGGGGGATTCCAGGAAATCGCAACCTCCAGCGCGCGCAGAGCGACAATGGCGCTTCCGGCTGGGCGTCATGCGCGCGCTCTACCGCCGCCGCGTAATCCTTTTGGTACGCGGCACTGCGTCGAACCAGCTCCCAGACCAGACCGTCCGGCGATAGGCTTTCAATATACCGATACCGGGCGGCCAGCCGCTCTCGCGTGAATGGCCGCATCTCGTGTCCCCACCGTGACAGCACTTCTGCCCCGTTAATCAATTCGACTTCGGGTTGCCGCGCGACTTCGCAACTCCGTGACTAACAAAGTCACTCATCAACTTTTCGTGATGACTGCGGCATGATCCGCGTATGCAACCAACAGGTCGGACGCGCTACGGGTTGTTCTGAACGTTGCCGGTCTGAAGTAGTTGCCGCCAGCCTGAATTTGCCATCCATCTCGCGCGTGCAAGATGCGTTTCGTAGGCTCGCTTCGCACGGTCGCGCTCCTTTGCCGGATCGATCAGGAGCGCCTCACGGGCGACATCGTCCCACGGCACTTGATCACGCTCGGCGTCGAGCAGGATAACATAATGGATCACATGGAGTTCGTCATAGGGTGTCAGACGATCAGACACCGGTGCCTCATCGGCGATGGGCGCGTCGAAGCTGGGTTTGCGCATTTACATGTCCTTCTCGGCGAGATTTTTTCGCCCTGCCAAAACTTTCACAACCAGATGGATTGCGGCGGGGAAGGTGAAGCGCATCGCGGTCCGTCTGGCAACTCGCGTATTATAATGCGTAGCGCCGAAATACGCGATTGCGCTCCATCCTTTGGATGGACATTCGGAAGCTTTTCGGAGCGAATCTGCGGCGCGCGCGACTGAAGGCAAAGCTCAGTCAGGAGGCGGTGGCGGTGACGCTGGGTGTCGATCGCGCCTATGTCAGCAGCATGGAGCTGGGCAAACAGAATGTGACACTGTTGTCGTTATGGGCTGTCTGCGAAGGATTGAAGGTATCGCCCGCCAGCCTGTTCGACGAGACGGTTGCGCCAGTAGCCGAGCAACACGAACCAAAGCCATTGAAGTCACCGGCAGCGGCCCCTCGGAAACGCCAGCGCCGTACCCGCAAGCCCTCCGGCGGCTGATCGCAGACGAAACGCCCCGCCCATCCGGGCGGGGCGTTGTGGTGCTGGCTTCAGCGTGACCAAATCAGATTGTAGCTGCCTTCCGGCTCGACCTCGACCAGGCTGGCGTAGATCGGTTGCGGAAAGCTGGGGTCGTCGAGTTTGATCGAGAGGTATTCGCGCCCGGTCTCCTTGGCCTTGCGGCTCCAGGCGGCGCCCAGCTCGACGTTGCCCGCGGCGAAAACTCTGAAGTCAGGGGCTTTGTCGGTGCCGTTCTCGGCGGGAACCAGTCGCGCCTTGGCGTTGATGCTGAGGGTCCGGACGGTGCCGCTGTAGCCATTCGCGTCCTTGGTGAAGTTGCCGATGATCGCCATGGTCGTTCTCCTTGCTTGAGTTGTCGGGGCCACCCCGTGCGGCCTCGATGGCGGTCCTGCAGCCGGAAGGCGATCGACCCGCACCGCTCGCGGCCGCAGCGCAGCGGAGGACGGCGCGGCGAGAGTTTCTTGCCTCGCGAGGAATGCCGCTCTTGAGCCGGGGTCCCCACGCAGCCTCCTGCGTGGGGTGGCGGCGGCAGGGGAAGAAAGTCGCAGCAGCGCCGTTGCGGGCAGGCGATCGGCTTTCGGCTAGATCCGCCAATCACGAGGCCGAACGGGTGGCAACGCGCCAAGCCTCAAGGAGAGGATGGCGAATCCAGTCGGCAGAGATCAAGGTGTCACGATGGCACGGCAGCGCCGGATGAGTTAGCCATGTCCGGTAGACTATTCTCCGCCCAGGCGACGGGAAGCCAACGCGGAAGGTTCAGCAAGGATCGAAGTAGTGGAAGGATGGGAGGACGCAGGGTGAGATGTATGAGCAAGTAGTCCGTTCCAACCGCGGCTGACTGTAGTTCTGGATCTGCGCGGCCTCGCTCCGGCGTTCCTCGGCACCGCGGTGCTGGCCGGCAGCACGGTTTCCGAGCCGCAGCCCTTTTCATCTTGACAAACTTAATATTTCCATTATTTTAGAGAAATGGAGAAGTTAGACGCCATAGCTGCTTTGAGCGCGCTTGCACAGGAAACACGCCTCGATCTATTCCGGCTGCTGGTGCAGACTGGCCCTGAGGGCATTGCCGCCGGAAACATCGGCGAACGGTTGGGCCTGCCCTCGGCAACATTGTCGTTTCATTTGAGCCAGCTTAGGCAAGCCGGTCTGGTGACGTTTCGCCGGGAAGGACGGTCGCTGATTTATTCGGCCGAATACAGCGCCATGAATACGCTGCTAGATTATCTCACCGAAAACTGCTGCCGGGGCGTTACCTCCGGCTGCGGCGTCAGCGACGGCTCGATTGTTGTCAACATCAACAAAGGAACCCGCCAATGAAACGCATGCATGTCCATGTGTCCGTCGCCGACATCGCCCAGTCTGTCCGGTTCTACAGCTCATTGTTCGCGGCTGAACCATCCGTTACCAAGCCCGATTACGCGAAGTGGATGCTAAACGATCCCCTGGTAAATTTTGCAATTTCGACGCGGAGCGGCGAGACAGGGATTGATCACCTCGGTATTCAGGCTGAGACGCATGACGAATTGCAGGAAGTCTACGAACGCCTGCAACAGGTCAACCGGCCGCTACTGGAAAAGGGCGCGACGACCTGTTGTTACGCCAACTCCGAAAAGTCTTGGATTACCGATCCTCAAGGGCTGTCTTGGGAAACTTTCCTGACCTCAGGCGAAAGCACGGTTTACGGCGACAGCGCGAATATTGGCCGAATCCGCATCAAGGCCGACGTTTGCTGCAAACCGGAAAAACCGCAAGACGCGGGCTGCGGTACTGGGACGGATCATTTGAACGATACGTGACGCTATGGGTCACGCGTCGTATTTTTGGCGTAGTGCGGAATGAGAATGGGAGAGTCGGATGACGAGTATTGAAAGCCTGTGTTGCCGCGATCCGCTACCCGACAGCCCTCCCTCTGGACTTCAGATTCTGCGGGCGATCGTGCGTCTCACGAGGTCCCTCGAGAGGCACCTGTGGGAGCGGGCTCGTGCGGATGCACGAGGCCAGATGCGGCGGCTCGCGCGGATCGACCACCGGTTCGAGCATGACATCTTCTTCGATTGAAAGCTGACCTGCGCGTGCCGGTGGATTACGATCATGCGGCAAACCTAACCCATCTTTAGCACTAAACCGATCATAACCTGCAACGAACACGCGCAACTCATTGATATTGCCTACTTTCAATTTTGTTTTTATTTGTAGTGCCATAATATTATTCATAACCCCTTGACGCCCCGCGGCGCCAACCTCATGTCTCGACAATGTTTATCCGCAAAACAAAAACTCGGAATAAGTCCGATAACGAAACATACTTCACCTACCGCCTCGTCGCCTCCGAGCGCACC
>NZ_NCJX01000012.1:0-71012 GCF_002282635.1 Acidiphilium sp. 34-64-41
GGCGGCGCCGAGGCGCCAACCTATGCCCAGCTTTATTCGGGAGCATGGGTCCACCCCACATGTAGTGGGTGTCTGACTTAACCGGATAGGCACGCGTCAAACCAAGGGAAATGGAGTAATCACGAAAGCAGTTTAAGCGAGGCTGAAATGATTGATCTAGCTGGCCAAATC
Organism: Acidiphilium sp. 34-64-41; assembly: GCF_002282635.1. NCBI lineage: Bacteria > Pseudomonadati > Pseudomonadota > Alphaproteobacteria > Acetobacterales > Acidocellaceae > Acidiphilium > Acidiphilium sp. 34-64-41. The sequence continues at coordinate 172 of NZ_NCJX01000012.1, forward strand.
AGTTTGATTGCCGGGATGAGCGGTGATGACCCCGTCGGTATGGATGCCAAATTCAAGGCTGTGAGAGCGGCTCTTGCCAGCAGTACCGCAACGATCAAGATCACCAAGGGAATTCATCAACGAGACAGCAAGGCTCATTTCGATATCGTCGTAAGTGGTACGAAAGGCGGCACGTTTCATGTTTTTGTTATCCCCGGGGTCGCCACCAGCCATACCGGCGGAAAATCCTACTCGGGCAAAACCATAGTACGGCAATTGGCCGCTTATATTCCGAGCGGCCTGAGCGTCAATGATGGGGTGATCAAGACATGGCCAAGCCAATTTAAGCTGGTCGAACTTGAAAAGCCGGTTGGTCGTACCCGGGGATACAGCTTGAGTATTGGCAACAGCCTCCCGCCCCCGACGTTCCTCGAAGCAACGACAAAAAATCCGGTATATTACGCCGTTAATTGACAAGCGGGGTTCGCTTTTCCGGTCGGACCTCCCAATTATTGGAAGTGACCGCGCATCCCACCCTGCACGACCTGCCGATCGGCATCGACGCCACCGGCTTTCGCACCGAGACCGACTCGATGGGCGACATCCAGGTGCCGGCCGATCGCTACTGGGGCGCGCAGACCCAACGCAGCCTCAAACATTTCGCCATCGGCGCGGACCGCATGCCGCTCGCGGTCTACCGGGCCTACGCCATCGTCAAAAAAGCTGCCGCCATGGTCAACGCCGAAGCCGGCCACCTGCCGGCGTGGAAAGCCGCCGCGATCATTCGCGCCGCCGATGAAGCCGTTAACGGCGAGTTCGACGATCACTTTCCGCTGTTCGTTTATCAGACCGGCTCCGGCACCCAGTCGAACATGAACATCAACGAGGTTCTGGCCAACCGTGCCAGCCAGTTGCTCGGCGGTGCCATCGGCAGCAAAGCGCCGGTTCACCCGAACGATGATCTCAACCTCGCCCAATCCTCCAACGACACCTTTCCAACCGCGATGCACATCGCAACGATCGACGCGCTCGACGGCCAACTGCTCCCCAACGCCACCGCCCTCGCCGCCGCGATCGAAGCCAAGGCCCAGGCCTGGCTCGACATCGCCAAAACCGGCCGCACCCATCTGCAAGACGCGGTGCCCCTCACCGTCGGCCAGGAATGGTCCGGCTACGCCCATCAGCTTCGCACCGCCCTCGCGCGCATCGATGCCTGCAAACCCGAACTCTACCAACTCGCCGCCGGCGGCACCGCGGTTGGCACCGGCATCACCGCCTGGCCCGGCTTCAGTGCTGCCATCGCCGGCCAGATCGCCAGCCTCACCGGCAAACCCTACGTTACCGCGCCCAATAAATTCGCGGCCCAAGCCTCGCTCGATGCTCTGGTCGCCACCATGGCCGCGATTCGCGGCCTCGCGGTCGCCTGCCTGAAGATCGCCAACGACATGCGCTGGCTCGCCAGCGGCCCGCGCTGCGGCATCGGCGAACTCATCCTGCCGGACAACGAACCCGGCTCCTCGATCATGCCGGGCAAGGTCAACCCGACCCAATGCGAAGCCATGGTGATGGTCTGCATCCAGGTGATCGGCGATGACAACGCCGTCGCCTTCGCCGGCAGCCAGGGCAATTTCGAACTCAACGCCATGCGCCCGCTCATCATCAACAACATCCTGCGCGCCTGCCGCAACCTCGCCGATGCGTGCGGCACGCTCAACCGCTTCTCGGTCGCCGGCACGACCCTTAACCGCGCCCGGATCGATGACCAGCTCGGCCGCTCGCTCATGCTGGTCACCGCCCTCACCCCGGAAATCGGCTACGACCGCGCCGCCGCCGTCGCGCACCACGCCGAGGCCGAAAACCTCACCCTGCGCGAGGCCGCCATCGCCTACGGCGGCATCGACGGTGCGACGTTCGACCGCATCGTCGATCCTGCCCGCTTGGTCGGCACCGGATTATCCGGTGCCTGAAATCCGGCACTGGCCCTCTGCGGTGGTGGTGCTTATGCTCACCGGAACCTTCTGAGCGAGCGAGACATATGATGGACACTGCAATCCCGACCCACCTGCCCAGCATTTTCGTCAGCCACGGCTCACCGATGCTCGCCATCACCCGCACCCCCGCGCGTGATTTCCTGGCCCAGCTCGGCACCACCCTGCCCCGGCCAAGTGCCGTGCTGATGGTCTCCGCCCATTGGGAAACCGAACGTCCCATGGTCAACGCGGTCGCGCGCAACGAGACCATCCATGATTTCGGCGGCTTCCCGCGCGCCCTGTTCGAAATCCAGTATCCGGCACCCGGCGATGCCACGCTCGCCGCCCATATCGCGGACCTGCTCGGTGCGGCCGGTTTTCCCACCGGCATCGACCACGCCCGCGGCCTCGATCACGGCGCCTGGGTGCCGATGATGCTCGCCTACCCGGATGCTGATGTGCCGGTCCTGCAACTTTCCGTGCAATCCCATCGCGGCCCCGCTTATGCCTACGCCATCGGCCAGGCCCTGGCACCGCTACGCGCCGAAGGCGTGCTGATCATCGGCTCCGGCAGCTTCACCCACGATCTGCGCCGCTTCCGTGGCCAAGCGGTCGATGCCCCGGAAACCGCCGACGTCACCGCATTCAGCGCCTGGATGGACCAACACATCGCCGCCCATGATGTCGATGCGCTGATCCACTACCGCACCCACGCGCCCCACGCCGCTGACGAGCACCCGACCGAGGAACATCTCCTCCCGCTGTTCACCGCCCTCGGCGCCGCCGGCGACGCGCACACCGCCCAACGCCTGCACAATTCCACCGAACACGCCATCCTGCGCATGGACGCCTACGGGTTCGGTTGACCCGGACCGGCAAGGGGTTTCGGATGCCGCACACCGGATAAGCCGAATCCATTTAAACAATCTTAAATTGCGTGTTATCGGTCTGCATCACATCGCGTGAGAGGCAAACCAATCGTGATGCAGGGCGACCCAAGGCTGATCATCCATTGCGGCTTTCATAAAACCGGCAGCACCGCCCTGCAGGCAACGCTGCGGTCAAGCGAAACACGATTACGCGCGGCCGGGTTCCTCTACCCCTACGCCGGAAGCCGGGACCGACCAGGCCGGATCAGCAGCGACCCCAGCAGCAGCGCGCACCACAACCTGGCCTGGCACATGGTCCGCCACCAGCTCTGCAACCCCGCGCATGGCGATCCTCCTGCCCTGCTCGCCGAAATCGCAGGATTTGCAGGCGATGTTATCCTGTCGAGCGAGGAGTTCGAAACCTTGCTGACCGGCGCCGACGGACCCGCCATCCTGCACGGTCTGGCGGGCCAAGCCGGCCGGAAACTCGTTTTGGTCATCTACCTTCGCAACCAGATCGCGTATGCCGAAACCCTGTTCCTCGAACTGATCAAACACGGCATCGGCACCGATTACGAACGCCACGCCGATGAAATCCTGCAAACCGGCCACCGCCGGTTCGAAGAGGCGGTGCATTGCTTCGACTATCAGCGTGCCCTCGCCCCGCTGCGGGCAAGCACCGATGCCAGGATCATCCTGCGCAACTACCACGACCTCGGCCCGGGCGGCATCGTCGCCGACTTCGCCGGCCTGTTCGGCCTCACCGACGCGCTGCGACCAAGCCCCGGTCGCGAAACCGCCAACCACCGCCAGTCAACCGCAACCGCGCTCTACACGTTCCATCGCAATCGCACCGGCCAGCGACCCTCGCCGATTGAGCGCAACCGCATCATGCGCATCGCCGCCAGTACGGATCAGTCCACCAGCAGCGCCGATCTGCAACACCGGTTCGCCAGACGCTTCGGCCCCGGCAATCGGGCGCTGTGCACGGAATGGCAATTACCAACCACGGGGCTCGATGCCGCACGCATGATCCGCCCGGCATCCGAACTTCCGCTCGAATCGCTGTTTTCGTTCGAAACCCAGTGCGCCATCACAACGCCCGAAACCGCGGACCTGCCCGCCTGGCTCGCCGCAATCGGGCTCGAAAACACCACCATCCCGCTCTCGGCCCGCATCCTCGATCGCCTCCAACAAGCCCACCGCTACCGCCGCAGGGTCGCCGATCGCGTCATCAACAAAATCTTTAACGAACCCGGCTCAGCCCCCGCGCCTGCACCGTCGTCACCCCGCTGAACCGCCGCGCAACCGCAACGCCGGCCCCACCGAAGCCACCAGCAGCAAACTCGCGACCACCAGCGGCAACCCCGCCGTCCACACCGTCGCCACGCCGCCGGGCCCGAGACAATTCGCATACACCGAGGTGAACAACAGCGGCCCGATCAACGCGGTCAGCCCGGTCAAACTCGCCAGCAACCCCTGCAACCGCCCCTGCTCGGCATCGCTTACCCGATGCGCCATCACGCCCTGGACCGCCGGCATCGCCAATCCCCACAGCGAAAACACCGGTACACCCAGCCAGAACACCATGCTGTGCCGGGCAAAACCAAAAATCAGAAACCCTATCGCGCCGCCCGCCAACCCCATCGCCAGCGCCCGCACCTCGCCGAACCGCTGCACCACCGGCCCGACCAGCAACCCGCCGACCAAGGCAAACCCCACCCCTGCCGCCGCCAGGGTCAACCCGATTTCGAGCGGCAACCAGCCATATCGGTCCTGCACATAGAGCACGAGCACCGAAGGCACCGCCTGCAACGCCAGCGTTCCCAACGCATACACGCTCGCCGGTGCCGCAATCCGCGGCCGCCTGAAAAACCCCAGCGCCGATAACGGATTCAACCCCCGCCAACTCAGCCGCGTGCGCGCCCGGCGCGACAGGGATTCCGGCAAAGCCACCAACCCATACAAAAAATTCGCAAGCGCCAGACCCGCCGCAAACCAGAACGGCAGCCGCAACGAAATGCCGCCCAAAATGCCGCCCAGCGCCGGCCCCAACACAAACCCCAGCGCCGCCGCGACACCCGAAACCCCGAACGCCGCCGCCCGCCGCTGCGCCGGCGTCACATCCGCAATATACGCATTCGCCGCCGCAATATTCGCCGACGATGCGCCCGACAAAATCCGGCCGACAAACAACCACGCCACATCCGGCGCCAACGCCATCACCGCAAAATCAACCGCCTGCCCCAGACACGACACCAAAATCACCGGCCGCCGGCCAAACCGGTCCGACAACGCCCCCAACACCGGCGCCGTCACAAATTGCATCGCCGCCCACGCCGCGCCAAAAAACCCGAATACATGCGCCGTCAACACCACATTGCCGGACACCAACCCCAAAACCAGCTTCGGCAACACCGGCAACACAATCGCCATCGCCAACATGTCCAACAAAATCGTGGCCATGATAAACCCAAACGCCGCATCCCGCCGCCCCGCCACGCGGCTGATCATGGATGGGGATTGGGGGTTGGGGCGTCGGTAAGCAAGCAAGGCCAGGGGGCTCTGCCCCCTGGACCCCCGCTAAGGGCGAGGCCCTTAGAACCCGCTAGTTTTAGGCGAGGGGAGGGCTGTCCAGCCCATACACGCGACAAATGCGAGGTAACGCCCTCCCCTCGCCTAAAACTAATGGATTTTAAAGGCTCCGCCTTTAACGGGGTCCAGGGGCAGAGCCCCTGGCCTTGCTTGCTTAACCATCCCCAGCCCCCAGGCCTCATCCGTAATCAGCTTCGGTGGTAACGTCGTGGATACGGTCGGAGGCGATGGTGTTCAGGATGGGGGACAGGATGGTGGCGACCGCGACGTTGACGACGAAGGTTGCGATCGCGATGTAGCAGGGGAAGGTATAGCCTGCGATGTGGAACGGGTAGATCGATCCGGCGAGGTGATTGAGCAGTGCGTAGTGCGTGGCAAGGCCGATGCCGCAGGCCCAGCCGACCAGCAGGGCCCAGCCGTTGTAGAAGCGCGTGAACAGGCTGAACACGATGGCCGGAAAAATCTGGATCATCCAGATGCCGCCGAGCAATTGCAGTTGGATGGCGTATTTCAGCGGCAGCGCAAAAATGAAGGCGAGCGCGCCGATGATCATCACGATGGAAAACAGCCGCGCGACCATCGATTCCTGTCCGGCGGTGACGCGCGGGTTGATGAACTGGCGCCAGATGTCGCGCGTGAAGATATTCGCGGAGGCGATCGCCATGATGGCGGCGGGCACCAGCGCGCCGATCGCGATGGCGGCGAACGCGATGCCGACGAACCAGGGCGGCAGGGTCTGGATCAGCAAGGCGGGGACCGCGAAATTGGTGCCGAATTCCTTAAACCCGGCCGCGAATTGCGGCATGGTCGCAACGCCCGACGCCACCGCCATGGCTCCAAGCAGCGTGATCAGCCCAAGCATCAGCGAGTAGGCCGGCAGGATCACCGCGTTGCGCCGCACCACTTCGCTCGATCGCGCCGAGAGCACGCCGGTGGTTGCGTGCGGGTATAAAAACAGCGCCATCGCCGAGCCGAGTGCGAGCGTGGCGTAGCCGGAATAGAGCCCGCCGCTGCCGGCCGGCGGCTTGGGCAGCAGCAGCTTGGCCGGCGCGATTTTTGCAAAAATCGCGCCGAACCCGCCGAGTTCGGTTGGAATGACGATGATCGCGACAATGATGGTCAGATAGATCAACAGATCCTTGACGATCGCAATCATCGCCGGCGCGCGCAGGCCGGAGGTGAAGGTAAACGCCGCCAGAACCAGAAAGGCGATGATCAGCGGCAGATGCGCACCGAATCCCGCCCCGGTGATCCCCAATCCGCCGATCACGGTCTGCATTCCCACCAGTTGCAGCGCGATATACGGCATGGTCGCGACGATGCCGGTTATCCCCACCGCGAGCGCCAGATAGCGATTGCCGTAGCGTCCGCGCACGAATTCCGGTCCGGTGACGAAGCCGTGCTTGGCGGACACCCGCCATAATTTCGGAAAGATCACATACAGGATCGGGTAGGCGACAATCGTGTACGGCACTGCGAAAAACGCCAGCGCCCCGGCCCCGAACATCAGCGCGGGCACCGCTATGAAGGTGTAGGCGGTATAGATATCCCCGCCGATCAGAAACCACGAGATGATCACCCCGAATTGCCGCCCGCCGAGGCCCCATTCATCGAGCCTGGTCATATCCCCGCTGCGCCAACGCCCGGCGGCAAACCCCAGGCCGAGCACGAGCACGAGTAGAACCGCAAAAATGACGATCGCGATATCCATGGTCCTGCCCTCAGCTCTCGGCTTTATAAACGATGAAGATAATCACCGCCGAGAGCGGCACGGCTACCAGCTGATACCAGTAGAAGAACGGAAACCCGAACACCGCCGGAAGGGCGTGGTTGTAGAACGGCACCCATAGCGTGCCGATGAACGGGATGAGCAGCAGAAACCGCCAGGCGGACACGCGTCTGCCGCGCTCCGGCTCCGGCTCGCGTGATGACCAATCGGGTGATGACATGGCGTGGCTTGGACCTCCCGGTTTCATGGCCCCGATGCCGGAGCCGTTACCGGAGGTTTAGGCCGATCCCTCAAGCCGTGGCAAGAATCCCGCGCCCGGACAGCACAATGATCGCGCACGCGGCGCCGGCATCCGGAAAAACCGGGTGGAATGAACGCACGTCGCGGCCCCGCTGGATCGGGCGCTGGATCGGGCGCTGGATCACCGCATGGCATCGCCGGTGGCAAGCGCGGGCGCGGCTTCGCGCTGTTCGGCCACCCGCACGCCCCACATCAGCCCCGCATAGATCACCGATGCGATCACGAGCCCGACGAACCAGGAATATGTGTAAAGTGTCACGAACAGCGGCGCGACATGGGTGAAGCTCGCCGGAAACGCCGCATTCAAAAACCCGGGCAGATTGGGCAGAATGCTCAGGATCAACGCCGCGAGTGCGGCGAGGTTCCAGCCACCGCGATAGGTGTAGCGGCCGTTCGCTCGATATAATTCAGCGACATCGAGCCGCCGGTTGCGGATGAACACATAGTCGACGATCAGAATCCCGGCGATCGGGCCGAGCAGCGCGGAATAGCCGATCAGCCAGGTGAAGATGTAGCCATGCGTCGAAGCCAGGATTTTCCAGGGCATCATCACAATCGCGATCACCGCGGTGATCATGCCGCCGGTCCGGTAACTGACATGACGCGGGCTGAGCGACGAAAAATCATAGGCGGGGCCGACCAGATTGGCCGCAAGGTTGACGCTGATGGTATCGACCAGAAGAAACACCAGCGCGAGCAGCACGGCCGCGCCGCTCATTTTGCCGGCCAGGGTCACCGGGTCCCAGATGGCGGCACCGTAGATCACCACGGTGCCCGAGGTGACGAGCACCGAGAACACCGCGAGCAGTCCCATCGGCACCGGCAGGCCGATCGCCTGACCGATCGCCTGATCGGCGCGGGTTTTGGCAAAGCGCGTAAAATCGGGAATGTTCAGCGCAAGCGTCGCCCAGAAGCCGACCATCGCGGTGAGCGAGGGAAAGAACACCGCCCAGAACTGCCCGGCCTTCGCTCCACCGGCGGCGAAGGCGGACGGCTTGTCGAGCAGCGGGCCAAAGCCGCCAACCTTATGGTAGACCCAGCCCAGCAGCAGCGCGCAGATCACGATTTTGGCCGGTGCTGTGTAGGTCTCGAGCTTACGGATCGCCTCGATGCCATGCAGCACGTACCAAAGCTCGATCGCCCAGAACAGCAGAAAGCAGACCAGTTGGGCAGCATCGATGCCGAGCACCGGGATCGGCGCACCGCCGATCGGATGGCCAACCAACACGCCACCCAGCGTGTAGATCATTTCACCGCCGAACCAGGTCTGAATACCATACCAGCCGCACGCGACCAGCGCGCGCATCATCGCGGGCAGCCTGGCACCGGTGGTGCCGAACGAGGCACGGGCGAGCACCGCGTAGGGAATGCCGTAGCGCGCCCCGGCATCGCCAATCAGCAGCATCGGCGCCAGCACGATCAGATTACCGAGGAAAACCGTCAGCACCGCCTCCGACCAGGACATGCCGGCGCCGATCATGCTCGAAGCCAGCGTGTAGGACGGGATGCACATGACCATGCCGATCCAGAGCGCGACGAAATGATACCAACGCCAACTGCGCTGCGCCGCCGTGGTGGGGGCAAGGTCGGCATTGGTCAGGTCGGTTTGGGCGTAAGTGGCACGGGTCATGTCAGGGCCTCGGCGTTGGGGACTGCTGGGGTTTGGCGAAGCGGGTTGTTAGGGTGATCCTGCCACGTCTGGCGCAGGCCGGCGGTTTGCGGCTGCATGGTGATGCAGCCGGTGACCGGGCAGATGTGATGGCACAGGTTGCAGCCGACGCATTCCGCCTCGATCACCTCATAGGTGCGCGGCCCATCGCCGCGGCGCGCAACGATGGCCTGGTGCGCGGTATCCTCGCAGGCGATGTGGCACAGGCCGCAGCCGATGCAGCTGGCCTGATCGATCCGCGCGATGGTCTTCCAGGCGAGGTTGAGGTCGTGCCAGGGAACATAATTGCCGAGCGCCCTGCCCCGCAGATCAGCGATGGTCGCGTGGTGTTTGCTATCCATCCAGTTCGCCAAACCATCGGTCAGATCATCGATGATGCGGAATCCGTAATGCATCGCGGCGGTGCAGATCTGCACCATGCCCGCACCGAGGGCGATGAACTCGGCGGCGTCGCGCCAGGTGGCGATGCCGCCGATACCCGAGATCGGCAGGCCGGCCATCGCGGGATCGCGCGCGATGTCCGCGACCATGCGCAGCGCGATCGGTTTGACCGCCGGGCCGCAATAGCCGCCGTGCGTGCCGAGACCATCGACGGCCGGCAGCGGGGCCATACTGTCGAGATCGACACCGACGATCGACTGGATGGTGTTGATCAGAGCCACCCCGTCGGCACCGCCGGCCCGGGCGGCGCGTGCGGGGATCAGGATATCGGTGATGTTGGGCGTGAGTTTGACAATGACGGGCATTCGCGTGTGCTGCTTGCACCAGCGCGTGACCATTTCGACATACTCGGGCACCTGCCCGACCGCCGCGCCCATGCCGCGCTCGGACATGCCATGCGGGCAGCCGAAATTGAGCTCCACACCATCGGCGCCGGTCTCCTCGACACGCGCCAGGATCGCTTGCCAGCTGGATTCGGTGCAGGGCACCATCAGGCTCACGATCATCGCGCGATCGGGCCAATTGCGCTTGACCGCGGTGATTTCCCGCAGGTTCAGTTCCAGCGGGCGGTCGGTGATCAGTTCGATGTTGCTGAGCCCGGCGAGGCGCTCACCCTGGAAGCCGAGCGCGCCGTAGCGGCTGCTGGCGTTGACCACCGGTGGGTCTTCACCCAGGGTTTTCCACACCACGCCGCCCCAGCCGGCGCGAAAAGCGCGCTCGACGTTATAGGCTTTGTCGGTGGGCGGCGCGGAGGCGAGGAAGAACGGGTTGGGCGCGCGGATGCCGGCAAAGCTGGTGCGAAGATCAGCCATGATGCGCCCCTTGATCAAGAAAACGATCGATCGCGGCGGCGGCGCATTTGCCGTCCTGCACCGCGCGAACCGTGAGATCGGTGCCGGCGACGCAATCGCCGCCGGCGAACACGCCGGGCAGGCTGGTGGCATGGGTGAGCGGATCGATCAGGATGCGGTTGGCGTACAGGGCGGGGCCGGTTGCATCGCCCGCCACCAGGGTCTGGCCGACCGCCTTGAGCACCATGTCCGCCTCGATTGTGAAGTGATCCGCCAGGGCGTGCAGCGTGCCGGCCGGGTCGAGTGCGGTGCGCGCGAAACGGACGGCGCGGAGCGCGCCCTCGCCTTCGAACGCGACCGGCGTGGCCCACAGCCGGAGTGCGACGCCGTTGGTCAGCGCCCAGTCTTGTTCCGCACCGGTGGCACCCATCGCCGCGCGGTCGCGCCGGTAGACAATGGTCACGAGTTCGGCGCCGAGGCGTTTGGCCTGGGTCGCCGCATCGATCGCGGTGTTGCCGCCGCCGATCACGACGACGCGCCGCCCGATCGGGACAGCGGCGGGATGGCTCTGGCGCAGGCCGGCAATGAAATCGACCGCATCGATCACCTGCGGCAAATCTTCGCCCGGCAGCGCCAGCGCCTTCACCCCGGCCTGACCAAGGGCGATGAACACGGCATCATGCGTCTGACGAAGGGTTGGCAGGTGGATGTCTCGGCCGAGGCGCTGGCCGGTTTTCAAGGTGATGCCGCCGATGCCGAGAACGAAAGCGATTTCGCGCGCGGCGAAATCATCGGTCAGCTTATAGGCGGCGATGCCGTATTCATTGAGCCCGCCCGGTTTGTCGCGCGCCTCGAACAGCGTGACGGCGTGGCCACGCAGCGCGAGCGCGTGGGCGCAGGCGAGCCCGGCGGGTCCCGCGCCGACGATGGCGACATGCCGCCCGGTGGCGGGTGCACGCTTGAAGCTTTGCGGTGCGCGCATCGCATGGTCGGTCGCGACCCGTTGCAGTGCGCCGATCGCGACCGGCTGCTGTTCCTGCGCCGTCCGCACGCAAGCACCCTCGCAGAGAATTTCGGTGGGGCAGACCCGGGCACAGGAGCCGCCGAGGATGTTCGATTTCAGAATGCGCTGACCCGCGCCGGTTAGATTGCCGGTGGCGATGCCGCGGATGAAGCCGGGGATGTCGATGCCGGTCGGGCAGGCGGCGATGCATGGGGCGTCGTGACAAAAATAGCAGCGCGCCGCCGCGATGGCGGCCTGGTCGGGCGACAAAGCGGGGTGGATATCGGCGAACAGGGCTTCGAGCCGCACCGGATCGAGCCGGCAACAGGCGATATCGGGCGGCGACAACAATGCATCCGGGACGGACCTATCGTTCATGCCAGGGAGCCTCCGTGACCGAAATGAACTTGACCAAACCTGACTGGTCGGTCAAGTTATTTCTGAAATTGATCAGATGGCCTAATTTTCAGCGAGGTATGATCGGAGATCGTGCAAGATTCGGCGCAAGATTCGGCCGAGGCGATCGCGGCGTTGCCTGTTGGCAAGGCAGCCGGCGCACGGCAGAACCGCTCGGTGCGGATCGTCCAGCGCAGTCTGGCCCGGGCGGAGCCGGTCTTCGCGCAGGCCGGGCTAGCCGGGGCGACGATGGCGAGCCTTGCCGCGGCAACCGGGTTGCCGCGCGCCAATCTGCATTATCATTTCGGAACCAAGGAAAACCTGTACGCGCAGGTGCTCGAGAACATCCTCGCCCTCTGGCTGAATGCTTCGGACAGTATTCATCCCGGCGCCGAGCCGGGGGCTGCGTTCCGCGCCTATATCGCGGCGAAACTATCCTACTCGCGCGACCGGCCGTTCGCCTCTAAAGTGTTCGCCAACGAGATTTTGCACGGCGCGGTGCATCTGCGGTCGTATCTCGGCCTCGAACTCCGCCGCAAGGTCGATGAAAAGGCCGCGGTGATCGAGGGCTGGATCGCCCAGGGCAAGATGGACCGGGTCGATCCACGGCATCTGCTGTTCCTGCTCTGGGCGATGACCCAGACCTATGCGGATTTCGACAGCCAGATTGCGGCCGTGCTCGGCGTGCCGGCGCTGGGCGCCGAGCAGTTCGCCGCCGGCCAGGCGCTGATCGTGCAACTCGTGCTGCGCGGCTGCGGCATCGATCCACCCTCACCCAAGGAGCGTTGATGAGTCTGTTGATCAGGGGCGGCACGATCGTGACCGCCGAGCGGATGGCGCGGGCCGACGTGCTCTGCGTGGACGGCATCATCACCGCGATCGGGCCGGATCTCGATGCACCGGGTGGTGCTGTGGTGGTCGATGCCGAGGCCGCCTTCGTGATGCCCGGCGGTATCGATCCGCACACGCATATGGAACTACCGTTCATGGGCACGGTGGCGAGCGAGGATTTTTACACCGGCACCGCTGCGGGCCTCGCTGGCGGCACCACCATGATCATCGATTTCGTGATCCCCGGCCCGACCGAATCGCCGCTCGATGCCTATCACATCTGGCGCGGCCGGGCCAAGAAGGCGGCGGCGGATTACAGCTTCCATGTCGCGATCACCGGCTGGTCAGAGCAAGTGCATGCGGAGATGGGCATTCTGGCGCAGCGCCACGGGGTGAACAGTTTCAAGCATTTCATGGCCTACAAGGGCGCGATCATGGTCGATGACGGCGTGCTGCTGAACAGTTTCGCCCGCGCGCTGGAACTCGGCGCGATGCCGACCGTGCATGCCGAGAACGGCGAGGCGGTGTTTCATCTCCAGCGCAGCCTGCTCGCCGCCGGCATCACCGGTCCTGCGGGCCACGCGCTGTCCCGCCCGCCGGCGGTGGAGGGCGAGGCGGCCGAGCGGGCCATCACCATCGCCAATGTCATCGGCACACCGGTCTATATTGTGCATGTCTCGACCGAACAGGCGGCGGCTGCCATCGCGCGGGCGCGTGCAACCGGCCAGCGCGTGTTCGGCGAGGTGCTGGCCCAGCATCTCGTGATCGATGAAAGCGTCTATCACCACCCCGATCCCGCGTTCGCCGCCGCCCATGTGATGAGCCCGCCGTTTCGCGCCAAACACCACCAGAACGCGCTATGGGCAGGGCTCGCCTCGGGCCAGTTGCAGACCACGGCGACCGATCATTGCTGTTTCTGCGCGCCGCAAAAGGCCGCCGGTCGTGATGATTTCACCCTGATCCCCAACGGCACCGGCGGTATCGAGGATCGCATGAGCGTGCTCTGGCATCATGGCGTGCGCAGCGGCCGGCTGACGGCGCAGGAATTCGTGCGCATCACCTCGACCAACACGGCGCAGATCTTCAACATCCATCCGCGCAAGGGCAGCATCGCGGTCGGGTCGGATGCCGATATCGTGGTGTGGGACGGCGCGGCGCGGCGGCGGATTTCCGCCAGCACGCATCACCAGACCGTCGATTTCAACGTGTTCGAGGGCATGGAGGTCACCGGTGTGGCGCGCCACACGATTGCCGGCGGCGCGCTGGTCTTCACCGAGGGCGATCTCCGCCCGGTGCGCGGTGCCGGGCGCTACATCGAGCGGCCCTGTTTCACGCCGGCGGTGCCGCGCCCTGCGGCGCTCGACAGCCTGGTGCGCGGCGCGTGACGGCCCAGGCAGCGGACCGCCGCATCACCTGGTGCCCGACCGACAGCTGGAATTTCCTGTCCTTCGCCATCGGCATGCTGGCCGAAGCCTATGCGTTCGGCGTGGCATCGGTCGCGACCGGCTGGGTCAGCATTCCGAAATCGCTGCTCTCGCTGTTGCTGGCCTGGGCACCGATCTGGCTGATCATCGGCATCGCGATCTCGGGCCCCTTGTCGGACCGGCTGGGGCGCAAGCTTATGTTCTATGTCACCATGGCGCTGTACGGCGTGGGTGCGCTCGGGCTTGCGTTCAGCCAGGGCTACGGGCTGATCCTGCTGTTTCTGGCGATCATGCTGCTGGCCTCGGGTGGCGAGATGAACACGATCCTGATCGCCTCGCATGAGCTGATGCCGCCGCGCCACCGGGGCAAGGCCACGATGGCGGCGGTCAGCTTCGTCTCGATTGGTGGGCTGGTGCTCGCCGTTGCCGCATTTTCATCATCCTACGGCTCGGTACCGGTGCAGCGCGCGGTGGTCGGCGGTGTGGGGTTCGTGATCGTCGCCGTGCTGTTCTATGTGCGGGGCCGGACGCCGGAATCACTGCGCTGGCTCTACGGCATCGATCCGGCGCGGGCGGTGCGCGAGGCCGAGCATTTCTACCCCGATCAAGCGGCCGCACGGATCGGCGCGATCGAGGCGGAGTTGCGCACGTCCACCACAGCGACATCGTCATGGCGACAGGTGATGGGCTTGCCACGCATGGGCCTGAAGCTCGCGTGCAGCACCATGATGTCGTTCGGCAACGCGGCCGGCTATGGCATGATCACCTACGTGGTCGGGCCGTATTTCTTCAAAAACCTGACCGATCAAATTCTGCTGGCCGCCGGGCTGGCGGCGGTGATTTCCGGGGCGATCTTCCTCTCGGGCGACCGGTTCAGCCGGCGCCGGACCTTGCTGCTCGGCTATGTCGCCTGTTCAGGGATCAGCCTGATCATCGTGCTGACGCGCGGCTGGTGGCATAGCGACGCCTTGCGGTTTCTTGCATTGGTGTTCGTTTTGAACTTCTTCATCAACATCGCATATATCACCGAAGATACGTTCAAGGCCGAAATCTGGCCGACCGCGGTGCGCGGTTCGATGACGGCGCTGGTGCGGTTCATCTCGATCGGATGCTATGTCGTGACCATTTTCGTGACCCAGAACCTGACGATCGGCGAATATCTCGGCTTCAACCTCGCGGTCTGGCTGGTCGGGCTGGCCGGGGCGGGGCTGTGGTCGGCATTCGGCATCGAAACCGGCGGCGGCGCGGCGCTCGGCATCGCCTCGGGCGAAACGATCGCCGATCGCTCATGACCGCCCGGCTGAACCTGAACGCGATCGGCCCGCTCACCGCCTATGAGGATGCGGCGGCAGCAGTCCATGAAATCCGCCGCATCTACGACCAGAGCCTCGCCCGGATCGGCGCCGGGTTCCGCGCCCTGGTGGCCGATCCACAAGCGCCGGGCCCGGTCGAGGCACCCTACCCCTACGTCGCGTTTTCGGTGGCGCAAGAGCAACTCAACGTCGATGCGCGGCTGTCGCACAGCGTGTTTCTCGAACCCGGCATCTACGGCACGACGCTGACACGGCCGGATATTTTCGGTTCCTACTACCACGAACAAATCAGCCGGCTGATGCATCACCACGGCTGTGCCGTGCATGTCGGCCCCAGCGCGACGCCGATCCCGCTCGCGTTCGCCGCCCCGGATGCCTCGGGTGCCGCCGCCGATTTCGATTACGAGGCGCTGCTCGATCGTTCGACCAAGCCCGATCTATGGGCGATCAACGACGCGATCGCCAACAGCACCAACCGGCCGCTGGTCGATGCGCCGAACCCGCTGTCGCTGTTCACCGCCGAGCGGGTCGATTATTCGATCGCGCGCCTGCACCATTACACCGGCACGGCCCCGGGTCATTTCCAGTCCTTCGTGCTGTTCACCAATTACCAGCGCTATGCGGATGCCTTCGTGGCCTATGCGCGCGCGCAACTCGGGGCAGGCGAGGTCAACGCCTTCGTCGGGCCCGGCGATATCGAGATCGCCGCGGGCGGCACGATCGATCCCGACGCATTCAGCCGCAATCTGCCGCAGATGCCCGCCTATCATATCAAACGCCCGGACGGCGACGGCATCACCCTGGTCAACATCGGCGTCGGGCCGAGCAATGCCAAGACCATCACCGATCATATCGCGGTGCTGCGGCCGCATTGCTGGCTGATGGTAGGCCATTGCGCCGGGTTGCGGCGCGGCCAGGTGCTCGGCGATTACGTGCTGGCGCATGGCTATGTCCGCGCCGATCATGTGCTCGACGATGATCTGCCGCTATGGGTGCCGGTCCCCGCGATCGCGGAGGTGCAGGTGGCGCTGGCCGAAGCGACCTCGCTGGTCACCGGCCTGCGCGACCATGAGTTGAAAACCCGGCTGCGCACCGGCACCGTCGCGACCACCGACAACCGAAACTGGGAAATCCAGCTCGACACGTATTTCGCCGCCTTCAACCGCAGCCGGGCGATTGCGGTGGATATGGAGTCCGCCACCGTCGCGGCCAACGGCTTCAGGTTTCGGGTGCCCTACGGCACGCTACTCTGCGTATCGGACCGGCCGCTGCACGGGCAGTTGAAACTGCGCGGCATGGCCAATGAATTCTACCGCACCAGCATCGATCAACACATCATGATCGGCATCGAAACCATGAACATTTTGCGCCGCCAGGGCGTCGAACGGCTGCATTCGCGCAAGCTGCGCGGCTTCGTCGAACCCGGATTCCGCTAAACTCGATCAACAGCGCGGCGACGGCGCAACCACAATGTCCGCCACTGCCACGCTCCGGCATCAGTCGTCGCGCTGGATGCGTTCCTGACGCTCGTGACGTTCCTGCGCCTCGATCGACAATGTGGCGATCGGCCGTGCCATCAGGCGTTTCAAGCCGATCGGCTCGCCGGTTTCCTCGCAATAGCCGTAGGTGCCGCCTTCGATTCGCGCCATTGCCTGATCGATCTTGCCGATCAGCTTGCGCGCGCGGTCGCGGGTGCGTAACTCAAGCGCGCGGTCGGTTTCGACGCTGGCCCGATCGGTGATGTCGGGCTCCAGAATACCTCCCTCCGAAAGACTGGCGAGGGTGCCGTTCGCTTCCATCAGCAGATCGTGCCGCCAGCGTAGCAGCCGTTGGCGAAAATACTCGACCTGCATCGGATTCATGAATTCTTCATCGTCACTCGGTACATAATCCGGGGCGAGAGTGATCAGCATGATTATGAGTCTCTCCAACGAGTCGGCCAGCCGGGGGTCGCCATCGGCCGCGCGCAGGCGGCTTATAGCTTCGGCCCTGCCTGACGCCAAGAGCCATGCTGCGGCAATTCACCGAGCCGTCATATTTGGTCACGCCGCGCAAGTTCCACCTTGGCGCGCAGCCGGATTGCCCCGATGATCTGGCGCAGAACCGGGTCGGCAGGCTCGGTCATGGTCGCGATGGCGTCGTTCAGCGCGGCGAGCGCGGCACCGCCATCCTCGTTCAGGGTGGCGATCTGGATGGCGCCCAGGGCGCCGAGCACGCGCTCGCCGCCGCGCCGTGCCGAGCGGTCGCGGTGCTGCGGGCAGGTATCCTCCTGCAGCGCGATCAGCCCGGCCGGAATGACCGCCGACACCGGGCCCGCCGATGCCGTGGCGGGCTGGCGCGGCGTGAAACCGGCGTTGGCGGCTCTGGCGGCCGTGCCGCCGGACCGGACCGGAGCGACCCCGGACAATGCTGAAACCCGTGTCATGCCAACTCCTCGAAGCGTTTTGCGCGTTTTGCAATTTTGCCGACGAACGCATGTTTAGCTGCAAAGTATTAACTTTTTACTGCGATAACCGGATTTGTGAGCACAATCGTATCATCGCAGCCCGCCCCATCCCGGCCGATCCTGCGGCGCTTCGGCCTGATGGTCATCGCCGGCGTGTTGGCCATATCGCCCCTTGCCTGCATCGGCACGGCGCGGGCGCAGGTCCGTATCAAGGACATCACGGATATCCAAGGCATCCGCGATAACCAATTGATCGGCTACGGGCTGGTGGTGGGGCTCAACGGCACCGGCGATTCGCTCAACAACGCGATCTTTACCCGCCAGTCGCTGATCGGCATGCTCGAACGCCTGGGCGTCAACACCGAAGATCAAGCCGCCAGCCTGCAAACCAAGGATATCGCCGCGGTCATGGTCACGGCCAATCTGCCGGCGTTTTCCCACAGCGGCGAACAGATCGACGTCACCGTTTCAGCCCTGGGCGATGCGAAGGACCTCACCGGCGGCACCTTGCTGGTCACCCCGCTGCTCGGCGCGGATGGCCAGGTCTATGCCGTGGCGCAGGGTTCGCTGGTCACCGGCGCGATCAAGGCGAGCGGTGCCAATTCCTCCTTCACCCAAGGCGTGCCGACGGTCGGCCGCATCACCAACGGTGCCATCGTCGAGCGGTCGGTCAATTTCACCCTCGCCACCCAGACCGATCCGAAACTCGAATTGCGCAACCCCGATTTCACCACCGCCGAACGAATCGCGGACGCGATCAACACCGATCTGGGGCCTGGCATCGCCACGATGGACGATCCGCGAACCATTACGCTCGACCTGAAAGGCCGCAACGTCGTCAGCGACCTGGCCGCGATCGAGGATCTGAAAGTGGAGCCGTCCTCACCCGCGACGGTCGTGGTCGATGAAGCCACCGGCACGATCGTGATGGGGGCGGATGTGCGGATCAGCACGGTCGCCATCGCGCAGGGCAATCTCACCGTGCAGGTCACCAACACGCCGGTGGTCAGCCAACCGGGCCCGCTCTCCAACGGTCAGACGGTTGCGACCGCGCAAACCACAATCTCGGTCAAGAAAGGCAAAGGCAAGAAAATGGCAATCGTCAAAGGCAGCGTCAGTCTGCGCCAGTTGGTCAGCGGGCTGAACTCCCTCGGGGTCGCACCCCACGACATGATCAGCATTCTCCAGGCGATCAAGGCGGCCGGCGCGCTGCAAGCCCAGTTGATCGTGCAATGAGCGGTACCATCGGATCGGTCCCGATCCTGCCGCCGGCGACCCGCACGATCCCGGCAGCGCGCACGACGGATGCTACCGCGCAGAAATTCGAAGCCATGGCGATCGCCCAGTTTCTGAAACCGATCTTCGAGACCATGGGCAAGGCCGATGCGCCGTTCGGCGGCGGCACAGCCGCTCGACAGTTTCAGCCCTTCCTGATCGATGCCATCGCCAAATCGATGGAAGCGCGCGGCGGCCTCGGCCTCACGCCGATGATCGAAACCACCCTGGCCGGCGAACAGGCAAAGCAGGGCCCCGCACCGGCGTTCCGCATGTCGACAGGAGTCAAAAAATGATCACCAAATCCCCCACCAAAATCGTCCCGCCACCGGAACCCTCACCGCTGCTCGATGCGGTGACCACCCTCACCACAGTCCTCGAGGCGGAAAACAAAGCATTGCGCCAATCGGATTTCGGTGCCAGCGGCGCGCTCGCCGATGCCAAACGCCTTGCGATCGTTTCGCTCGAAAGCCTCACCCATCATCAACCGCCCTCGCCACGCCTGATGCCGGAGGCGCTGCACCGCCGGCTGGACAGCGCGATCGAGCAGAACCGCCTGTTGCTGCGCCGCTCGATCGACACGCAGCAACGCGTCATCGCGACCATCCTGCAAGCGATCGACCCTGAACCGCTCGACGGCCATTATCCCGGCCACAACGGTGCCGAATCATCCCACCGGAACACAGCGCCGGTCGCGCTGACGCTGCGTGCATAACCGCCCAAGCGGCCAATCTCTGGTCACTGCCGGCGCGCTATGGCATGGCCAATCTCATGCGTCTCATTCTGATCACGATCGCGCCGTTCGAATCCGTCTCCGGCGCATCGTTCTACCATCGCCGCCTGCTCGCCGCCTGGAACGACATGGGCGGCACCGCCGAGGTGATTGCCTTGGCGTCACCACCTGCGCCCGATTTCGCCGAGCGGTTCGATCCATCAGCCTCGATCATCGTCGAAGGTGCCGCGTTCGAATACGCGGAGGCCGTCATCCCCGCGCTGCAGGCACGCGGAGCCGTCGCCCTGATCCATCACCCAACGGCGCTGGAACCCGGCACGCCCGAGCCGCGCCGCCGTACGCTCAAGGCGCTCGAACTGTCCGTGCTGCCCGGTTTTCGCAAAGTCATCGCGGCCAGCGCACCGATCGCGGAGCGCCTTACCCAGGAATTCGGCGTACCAGCCAACCGGCTGCATGTTCTGGTCCCCGGCACCGATCACCAGACCCGCCGCCCGATCGATGCCGATGCGCCGTTCGGCGCGCCCTGCACCATTCTGTCTCTTGCGACCCTCACCTATCGCAAAGGCCACGATGTCCTGCTGAAAGCCCTCGCGACCCTGACCGACCTCAACTGGCGTCTGATCCTGGCCGGCGAACCGCGCGATGAAACCTATGCTCACAGCCTCGATACGCTGATCGAGCAAGCCGGCCTGTCCGGCCGGGTAGAGCGACACGGCGCACTCGAAGGTGCTGCCCTCGATACCGCCTGGGCGCGCGCCGATCTATTCGCCCTGGCAACCCGCTTCGAAGGCTTCGGCATGGTGATCGCCGAAGCGATGGCCCGTGGCCTGCCCGTCGCCATCACCGATGGCGGTGCCGCCGGCAGCCTCGTTGCAACCGGTGCCGGCATCGTCGCCCCGGTCGATGATGTCGCCCAACTCGCAAAAGCGCTCCGCCGGCTGATCTTCAGCCCTGCCCTGCGCGCCGAAATGGGCGGCATCGCCTGGGCTCACGCCCGCACGCTACCGGAATGGCCGGATCAGGCCGCGGCGCTGCGCGATATCATCGCGCACTGACCGGCCCCGCACCCGCGCGTCATTCCACGCGCTCCAGCAGCCGTTCGACGCGGTCTTCGAACGCGCTGAAGGAAAACGGTTTTCTCAACAGATCAACCCGCGGCCCGGTCACGACACGGGCGGCATCGCTCCCGGCACTCAGCCCGGTGATAAACAGCACCGGCAACCCCGGCCGCAGCGCATGCGCCGCATCGACCAGGCAGCGCCCGTCCATCGCCCCACGTAACCCGATGTCGGAAATCAGCAGATCAATCCGGCCGGATGCGGACAGCACGTCGAGCGCCGCCGCGGCATCGGGCGCCTGCACCACCGAGAAGCCGAGCCCCTCGAGCATTTCAGCCAGCAGCGCGCGCAAATCGGGCTCATCGTCCACGACCAAAATGACGTCCTCGGCCCCGCGCTGCGGCGCCCGCGTGGCGGAATCCGCCCCGTCGATCGCACCGGTAGCGGTCTCACGTGGAATGAACAGGCGGACGATCGTCCCCATGCCCGGCCGGCTCTGTAATTCGACGTGACCGCCGGATTGTTTGAGAAAACCGTAAATCATCGACAAGCCGAGCCCGCTGCCCTGGCCGCCCTTCCTGGTGGTAAAGAACGGATCGAACGCCCGCGCCGCCACGTCCTCGGTCATGCCGCAACCGGTGTCCATCACCGATACCACGACATACGCTCCGGCCGTGTGGGCAGCACCGGCACCTGGTATGTCGAGCGTCCGGTTACACGCCTCGATCGTCAGGCGTCCGCCGTCCGGCATCGCGTCACGCGCGTTGATCGCCAGATTGAGCAGCGCGTTTTCCAGCTGATGATGGTCGCAGACCGCGGTGCCGACCGCAGGGTCGCACCGCGTCCGCAGTTCGATCGCCGGGCCGACCGTGTGGCTGAGCAATTCCTCGATGTCGAGCAGGAACCCCGGGATGTCGATCACCGTCGGCATCAGGGATTGCCTGCCCGAAAACGCCAGCAGTCGTTGCGTCAGCCCCGCAGCCCGGCTGGCGGCACTGCGCGCCCCGGCCAAATAGGATTCCGCCGATGTCAGATCACGCTGCGCCAGACGCGTCGTGAGCATATCGAGATTGCCGATAATACCGGCCAATAAATTATTGAAGTCATGGGCAATCCCGCCGGTCAACTGACCGATCGCCGCCATTTTCTCGCTCTGGCGCAAGCCGGACGCGATGCCCTCACGCGCGCGCACGCGCGCGGTCGTTGCCATGATCACCGCGAACACGCCATCGACGCGGTTCCCGTCTGCCATGATCGGCGTATAGCTGATATCGATCCCGCACCGCTGCGCCGCCGCCAGTTCAGCCGTGCCAAGCGCGGAGTCAGACAACAGCACCGCCTCGCCCCAGCCGACGCGCTCGATCACCGACCGGCAGAACGATGCGTATTCCGGAAACGCGTCCGCCACGGCCATGCCGAGCGCCCGCGGATGCCGCGTACCGATCAGCGCCGCGTAAGCGTCGTTATAGACCAGAATCCCGGTAGACCCCAGGAGCAGGGCAATCGGGGCGTGTGACCGCAACGCCAAATCGACGGCGCAGCAACGCGCGGCCGGCCAATCATTGCGCGCACCCAACACGGTCGCACCCCAGTCGAACGCGCTGATCAGGCTGCGCGTATCGGAGCCCGGCGTGAGTTGGCTATGATCCATGTTGTGGCGGTTCAGATTCGCAACAAAGCTGCACCTGACGGTCCGATCCATGCTGAGACGCCAATGGCCTGAGACAAGTCACGCAGCCTGCTCAGGCTCATACCGGAAATCATTCCCAGTAGATTAACTTTTGGTGATTTCACCCGGCCGATGCAAGAGGACGGTTGAAGGACAGCCAGAAATTTATCGCGCAGCGCGTCGCCGATCGCGCAAGCTGGCTCAAATATGCAGAGCCCGCCCATCAACCGCGAGCGCCGCCTCTTTCACCGCCTCGTTCAGCGTCGGATGGGCGTGGCTGGTCCGGGCGATATCCTCGGCCGAAGCGCCGAACTCCATCGCCAGCACCAGCTCCGCGATCATCGTGCCGGCATCGGGCCCGATGATATGCGCGCCCAGCACCTTGTCGGTCGTCTTGTCGGACAGGATTTTGACGAAACCGTCAGTATCGCCCATCGCGCGCGCCCGCCCGTTCGCCATGAACGGGAACTTGCCGCTCTTGTACGCCACGCCCTCGGCCTTGAGCTCTTCCTCGGTCTTGCCGACCGAGGCAACCTCCGGCCATGTGTACACCACGCCGGGGATCGCCCCATAGTTGACATGCCCGGCCTGCCCCGCCAGCAATTCCGCCAGCGCAACGCCCTCTTCCTCGGCCTTGTGGGCCAGCATCGCCCCAGCGATCACATCGCCGATCGCGTAAATGCCTTTGACATTGGTGGCGAAATGCCCGTCGGTCTTGACCCGGCCGCGCTCATCGGTCGCAACGCCGACACCATCCAGCCCCAGCCCCTCGGTATGCGCCCGCCGGCCGATCGCGACCAGCACGACATCGGCTTGCAGCGTTTCCGCCGCCCCGCCCCTGGCCGGTTCAAGTATCAGAGTCACCCCGGCATCGGTTTTGGTTGCCCCGGTCACCTTGGTGCCGAGCTTGAACTTCATGCCGAGCTTGGTCAGAATTTTCTGAAAACTGGTCGCGATCTCGCCATCCATCGTCGGCACCAGACGGTCGAGATATTCGACCACCGTCACCTCGGCCCCCAGCCGGCGCCAGACGCTGCCGAGTTCCAGCCCGATATAGCCACCACCGATCACCACCAGATGCTTCGGCACCGATGCCAGCGCGATCGCGCCAGTCGAGGTGACGACGCTTATCTCATCGATCTCCACCCCAGGCAGCGGCACGCTCTCGCTACCGGTCGCAATGACGATATGTTTGGCCGTATAATCAACGCCTTCAACAGTGATCGTATCGGCGGACTTGAACGTTGCCGCCCCCTTCAGCCAGGTGATCTTGTTCTTCTTGAACAAAAACTCGACGCCCTTGGTGTTGGCGCCGACCACCTCATCCTTGTGCCCCATCATTGTCGGCAGGTCGAACGAAACCTCCTTGGCCATCACCCCATGCTGCGCAAACCCGTGCAGCAGCGCATGATAATTCTCCGAGGATTGCAGCAACGCTTTCGAGGGAATGCACCCGACATTCAGGCATGTTCCCCCCAGCGTCGCCCGCTTCTCGACGCAGGCAACCTTCATCCCCAGCTGGGCGGCCCGGATGGCGCACACGTAACCGCCGGGGCCGGCGCCGATGACGATGAGGTCGAACTGGTCTGGCATTCGTTAAAATCCTTTAGGAAGGGTTCCTTTTTGTAGAAAAGAACCAAAAAACTTTTATTCACATCAGGTCGTGCCCTGGCGCGTCATTCGCCTGGGCACGACGTCCGCAAGGCTTCGTTGGGCTAGATTTCCAGCATCAGCCGGCGCGGATCCTCGATGCTCTCCTTCACCCGCACCAGGAACGAAACCGCCTCGCGCCCATCGATGATCCGGTGATCATACGACACCGCCAGATACATCATCGGCCGGATTTCCACCGTGCCGCCGATCGCCATCGGCCGATCCTGGATCTTGTGCATCCCCATGATCGCCGATTGCGGCGGGTTCAAAATCGGCGTCGACATCAACGAGCCGAACACGCCGCCGTTGGTGATCGAGAACGTACCACCCGAAAGCTCATCGAGTTTCAGCGCCCCATCGCGCGCCCGCTTGCCGAACCCGGCAATCGCCGCCTCGATTTGCGGAAAGCTCATTTGATCCGCATCGCGCAGCACCGGCACCACCAGCCCGTTCGGGCTGCTGACGGCAATGCCCATGTTCACGAAGTTCTTGTAGACAATTTCGTCACCGTCGATCTCGGCATTGACCGCCGGAAACTCGCGCAGCGCGGCAACGCACGCCTTGACGAAAAAACTCATGAAACCAAGGCGCACACCCTTGTGCTTCTTCTCGAACGCGTCCTTGTATTCCGAACGCAGCGCCATCACCGCCCCCATGTCGACCTCGTTGAACGTGGTCAGCATGGCGGCGTTGTTCTGCGCCTCCTTCAGCCGCGCCGCGATGGTGCGACGCAGACGGGTCATTTTCACCCGCTCCTCGCGCACATCCTCGGTGCGGGGCGCCTTCGGTGCCGCGACCGGCTTTTCGGCCGGCTTGTCGAGAAACGCGATCACGTCGCCCTTGGTGATCCTGCCATCCTTGCCCGAACCATCGATCTGGGCCGGCGCAACCTTGGTCTCGGTCATCATTTTCTGGGCCGCCGGCATCGGCGCGTGACCGCTGCGGGCAACCGGGCCAGACGGCGGCGGCGGCGCGGTCACGCCGGCCGGCGGGTTGGCCGCGGGCTTCGGCTCGGCCTTGGCAGGCGCGGCAGCCGCCCCATCACCGGCACCGATCGTGCCGAGCAGCGCGCCAACTTCGACCTCCGCCCCCTCATCCGCCGCAATCGCCTCGATCGTACCGGCCGCCGGGGCATTGACCTCCACCGTCACCTTGTCGGTTTCAAGCTCGACGATCGCCTCGTCCCGCTCGACCCGCTCGCCGGCTTTTTTGATCCAGCGCGCAACCGTCGCGGTCGTGACGCTTTCGCCCAGAGTCGGGACCTTGATTTCGGTGGACATACTTCTGCCTCTCCTGTCGGCGTATCAGACGCCGAGTGCCTGCTTGACCAGAGCCGCCTGTTCGGCAGCATGCGTTTTGGCAAGACCCGTCGCCGGGCTCGCCGCCGATGTGCGCCCGACATAGACCGGCCGCTTCGCCTTCATGCCATCGCCCAGGCATTCGAGCACGTGCTCGATCCGCCGGTCGACAAAATGCCAGCCGCCCATGTTCTCGGGCTCCTCCTGACACCAGACGATCTCGGCATTGCCATACATTTCGATCGCGGCTTTCAGCGCCTTTTTCGGGAACGGATAGAATTGCTCCAACCGCACGATCGCCACGTCCGCAATGCCGCGATCACGCCGTTCGGCCAGCAGATCGTAATAGACCTTACCCGAACAGATCACCACGCGCCTGACCTGCTCGGCCGGCCCGATCGCATCGATCTCGGCAATCACGGTGCGGAACGCCGAGCCGTTGCTCATCTCATCGAGCGTCGAGACCGCCAGCTTGTGCCGCAGCAGCGATTTCGGCGTCATGATGATCAGCGGCTTGCGGAAATTGCGCTTGAGCTGGCGGCGCAGCGCGTGGAAATAATTCGCCGGCGTGGTGATGTTGCACACCGCCATGTTGTTCTCGGCGCATAATTGCAAAAACCGCTCCGGCCGCGCCGATGAATGCTCCGGCCCCTGCCCTTCATACCCATGCGGCAACAGCATCGTCAGGCCGGACATGCGCAGCCATTTGCTCTCACCCGCCGCGATGAACTGGTCGATGATCACCTGCGCGCCATTGGCAAAATCGCCGAACTGGCCTTCCCACAGCACCAGCGTGCGCGGATCGGCGACCGAATAGCCATATTCGAACCCGAGCACGCCCGCTTCGGATAGCAGCGAGTTGAAAATCTCGATCTTCGCCTGATCGTCGCGAATGTTGTTCAGCGGCACGTATTCATGCTGGTTCGACTGATCGACCAGCACGGCATGGCGCTGGCTGAACGTGCCGCGCTGGCAATCCTCGCCGGACAGCCGCACCCGATGACCTTCGAGCAGCAGCGAGCCGAAGCCCAGCGCCTCGCCGGTCGCCCAGTCGATCCCGGCCCCGGTCTCGATCGCCTCGCGCTTGGCCTCGAGCTGGCGGATGATTTTGGGGTTGAGGTCGAAATTCTCCGGCGGCGTCGCCAGCGCGTGCCCGATCGCACGCAGATTTTCGAGCGAAATCGCGGTCGGTTCCTCGGTCTCGCCATCCTCGTCGCGCGATGAATTCAGCCCCGCCCAATGGCCTTCCAGCCAATCTGCCTTGTTCGGCTTGTAGCCGGAGGCCGCCTTGTAGGCGTCCTCAAGCGTGGCGACGAAATCCTGATGCATCGTGTCGGACTCGGCGGTGCTCACCGAACCCTCGGCGGCCAGACGCTCGGCATACAGTGTGCGCGTCGTCTTGCGCGCCCGGATCGCCTGATACATCAGCGGTTGGGTGAACGCTGGCTCATCGGTCTCGTTATGGCCATGGCGGCGATAGCAGACCAGGTCGATCACCACGTCCACCGCGAATTGCTGGCGGAACTCGGTCGCCAGCTGTGCTACAAAAACCACCGCTTCGGGGTCATCCCCGTTCACATGCAAAATCGGCGACTGCACCGATTTCGCCACATCGGTGCAATACAGGCCCGAATACGCATGGGCCGGCACCGTGGTGAAGCCGATCTGGTTGTTGACAACAATGTGAATGGTACCACCGGTCCGGTAGCCGATCAGCTGGCTCATCGCGAGCGTTTCATACACCAGACCCTGGCCGGCAAACGCCGCATCGCCATGCATCAGTACGCCCATCACCGAGCGCCGACCACTGGTATCGCCCGCCATATCCTGGCGCGCGCGCACCTTGCCGACCACGACGGGATCGACCGCTTCGAGATGCGAAGGGTTCGGCTGCAGCGATAAATGCACCTGCTGACCATCGATCGACACGTCGGTCGACGTGCCGAGATGATATTTCACGTCGCCGGAACCCTGCACCGCATCCGGCTTGAAGCTCTCGCCGCCGAATTCGGAGAACAGCGCGGTGAACGGTTTCTTGACGATATTGACCAGCGTGTTCAACCGGCCGCGATGCGGCATGCCGATGGCGATTTCCGAAACCCCGTCGCGCGCCGCGGTCTCGATAATCCGGTGCAGCGCCGGAATCGTGCTCTCCGCCCCTTCGAGACCGAACCGCTTGGTCCCGACATAGCGGCGCTGGCAGAAGGTTTCGAACCCTTCCGCCTCGGTCAGATGCTGCAACACCTTGCGCTTGCCCTCAGGCGACAGCGCGTTGCGCCAGGGCGCGCCTTCGATGCGGCGCTGGATCCAGGATTTCTGCTCCGGGTCCTGAATATGCATGAATTCCACGGCAATCTTGCCGCAATAGCTCTCACGCAGAATACCGATGATCTCGCGCATCGTCGCGGTCTCGCGGCCGAGCACCATGTCGATGAAGATCGGCCGATCCATGTCGGCCTCGGTGAACCCGTAGCTTGCAGGGTCGAGTTCCGGATGATGCCCGGGCCGTTTCAGCCCCAGCGGGTCCAGATCGGCCTCAAGATGCCCGCGCACGCGATAGGCGCGGATGAACATCAACGCGCGGATCGAATCGATCGTCGCCTGGCGCGACACCGGCGCGGATCCTGTCTCCGCGGTCGTCGGTGCCGTCGTGAAATCATTGGGCCGCGGCGCCCATGACGCACCGACCGCGTCGCTGAGCACCGATTTTGCCTCGTCGCCGAGCGATGCGAACAATGCCGCAAAATCCGGATCGACACTGTCCGGCGCGCTCACCCAGCGCGCATAAAGATTGGCGATGAAGGCCGCGTTACCGCCGTTCATCGCCGTGGCTAAAATATCGACACCCGCCATATCAACTTCCTTCAACCGAAATCGGTCCGCCGCATTAGACTCGCCCGAAAGCGGAACCCGTCATGTGTTGGGCATACATGAGCGGATAGACATAGGTCACTTACCGCGCCGCTTGCACCGCTGCTTCACTGTGCAGGGATGCTTGCGGCGCATGTATCGGCAGTTCCGCCGAAAAGTTAATCAATCATCCAGCCTGCGGTACATTATGCCCGCAACGCCTTCACCATGGTCGAACCGAGCGAGGCCGGGCTGTCGGCCACATGAATACCCGCCAGCTTCATCGCCTCGATCTTGGCACCCGCGGTATCCCGCCCACCCGAAATCACCGCACCGGCATGGCCCATGCGCCGCCCCGGCGGGGCCGTGACACCGGCAATGAACCCGACCACCGGCTTCTTCACCCGGTGACGCGCCAGAAACTCCGCCGCATCGATCTCACTCTGGCCACCGATTTCACCGATCATGATCACCGCCTCGGTTTCATCATCGGCGAGAAACATTTCCAAAACCTCAATGAAATCGAGTCCCTTGACCGGATCGCCGCCGATCCCGACACAGCTCGACTGGCCAAGCCCGGCCGCGGTGGTCTGCGCCACCGCCTCATAGGTCAGCGTCCCCGACCGGGAGACGATGCCGATCTTGCCGCGCCGGTGGATATGACCAGGCATGATCCCGATTTTGCACGCATCCGGCGTGATCACGCCCGGGCAGTTCGGCCCGACCAGGATCGATTTCGAGCCGGACAGCGCCCGATGCACCCGCACCATGTCGAGCACCGGAATGCCCTCGGTGATGCACACGATCAGGCCGATTTCGGCATCGATCGCTTCGAGAATCGCATCGGCCGCAAACGGCGGCGGCACGTAAATCGCGCTGGCATCGGCCTGCGTCGCGTGTTTCGCCTCGGCCACGGTGTCGAACACCGGCAAATCCAGATGCCGCGTGCCGCCCTTGCCCGGCGTCACGCCGCCCATCACCTTGGTGCCATAGGCAATCGCCTGCTCGGAATGGAACGTGCCCTGCGCCCCGGTGAACCCCTGGGTGATCACGCGGGTTTCGGCATTGACCAGAATCGCCATTATGCGGCCTCCTTCACGGCAGCCACAATTTTCTGTGCGGCATCAGCCAGGTTGTCGGCCGCGATGATCGGCAGGCCGGATTTCGACAATATGTCCTTGCCGAGTTGCACGTTGGTGCCTTCAAGCCGCACCACCAGCGGCACCGAGAGCGATACCTCGCGCGCCGCCGCCACCACACCCTCGGCGATCACGTCGCAGCGCATGATGCCGCCGAAAATATTGACGAGAATACCCTCCACGTTCGGATCGGACAGAATGATCTTGAACGCCGCAGTTACCCGCTCCTTGGTCGCACCGCCGCCGACATCCAGAAAATTGGCCGGCTCCGCGCCATACAGCTTGATGATATCCATCGTCGCCATCGCCAGCCCGGCGCCGTTGACCATGCACCCGATCGAGCCTTCAAGCGCCACATAATTCAGACTGTGCTTGGCCGCTTCGAGTTCCTTGGGGTCCTCCTCGGCCTCGTCGCGCAGCTTTTCGAGATCGGGATGCCGATACAGCGCGTTGTCGTCGAACGTCACCTTGGCATCGAGTGCGAGAATCTCGCCCGAACCGGTCACCACCAGCGGGTTGATCTCCACAATCGCGCAATCGAGTGCAATGAACGCCTTGTACATGGCGGCCACGAATTTCGCGAAGGATTTCTGCTGCGTCGCGTCCAGCCCGAGGCCGAACGCCAGCTTGCGCGCATGAAAGCTCGAAATCCCGCTCGCCGGATCGACCGCGACCCGCATGATTTTTTCCGGATGATGCTCGGCGACTTCCTCGATCTCCATGCCGCCCTCGGTCGAGGCCATGATGACCACTTCCGACACCGAACGATCGACCAGCAATGACAGATACAACTCGCGCTTGATGTCGCACCCGGCCTCGACATACACCCGCCGCACCACGCGCCCGGCCGGACCGGTCTGCTTGGTGATCAGCGTATGCCCCAGCATCGCCTCGGCCGCCGCGTTCACCTCATCGGCCGATTTCGCCAGCCGCACGCCGCCCTTGCCCTCGGGATCATCCTTGAAATGCCCCGCACCGCGCCCGCCGGCGTGGATCTGCGATTTCACGACATAAACCGGTCCGGGCAGTTTCGCCGCCGCCTGGGCCGCCTCCTCGCCACTCCAGGCAACATGCCCGTCCAGCACCGCGACGCCATAGGATTTCAGAAGTTCCTTGGCCTGATATTCATGTATGTTCATGGGATTCCTGTACGGTGGTCATTCGCCTGTCATCAAAAAACATTCGCCGGTCGTTATATCTGCTCATGCCTTGGACCCGTCGGAGAGCGGCCTAGACCAAGCCGCCGCGCCGTGCAACCGGGCATGCTCACTGCAGATGCGCGAGCGCGAAATACGCCTCGCTGCGCATTTCCTCGAGCCGCGAAACCGTGCGCTCGAAAATCGAAACCCCCTCGCCGGATGTATAAAGCTGCGCCGGTTCCGCCGCCGCCGAGGCGTACAGCTTGACCCGATGCTCATACAGCGCATCGATCAGCGTGATGAACCGCCGCGCCTCGTCGAAATTATCGGGCGACAGCGCGGGAATCGCATCGATCAGCACCGTGTCATAATGCGTCGCCAGCGCCAGATAATCGCCCGACCCAAGCGCCTGCGCGCACAAAGCCGAGAAATCGAACCGCGCGACACCGTTGGCCGCCAGCGGCACCGGCAATTTGCGTCCGAACACGGTCAGCGCCTCCGGTTTCGGGGCCGCGCCATCGGTCAGGCGCGCGAACAATTCATCGAGCATCCGCTCCGCGCGGCGGTCCGCCGGCACGTACCAATTCCGCACGCCGCGCACACGCGCGCGGCGGTAATCCTTGCCGCCATCCAGCACCAACACGTCGAGATGCCGCTTCAGCAGCGCGATGAAGGGCTTGAAGTTCTCATACCCCGGCTTGTTCTTGTATAAATCGTCCGGCAGCGTGTTCGAGGTCGCAACCACCACCACCGCGCGGGCAAACAACGCCTCGAACAGCCGGGCCAGCATCATCGCATCACCGATGTCGTGCACCTGGAACTCATCGAAACACAGCAGCACCGACTCGGCCGCGATGATGTCGGCCAGCGTCGTCATCGCATCCGACTCGGGCGCCTCGGTCCGCAGCCGATGCAGCCTTGCGTGGGTTTCCTGCATGAACTCATGAAAATGCACCCGTCGCTTGCGCGGCACCGCGGCGGCATCGAAAAACATGTCCATCAGCATCGATTTGCCGCGCCCGACATCGCCGACCAGATACAGGCCCGAAGGATAATCCTCCGGCACTTCATCCACCCGCTTCTTGTTCAGCAGCCGGCCCAGCCAGCCGTTCGGCGGTGCCTTCGGGTGCGGATCATAGCCGCGCAACCGCCCCCACAACTCGTGCAGCCGCTCAGCCGCGCGGCGCTGCACCGGGTCCGGCAGGATCGCGCCGGCATCGATACGGGCACGATAGGCCGACATCACATCGTCTGCGCGCCGCTCTGTGACTTGATCGAGCATGAGCCGCGTCGCTACGCTTTTTCATGCCGCAGCGCAACATATCCGCGGGTAATTTCAAGGATGGCAGGATCGCAAGGCAAGCATTTCTTTTTTGAAAAAAAGAAACAAAAAACTTTCGTTTCGGTAGCGCGCGGTCCTATTCACCACCACAGACCCAATTCAAGAAAGTTTTTTTGCTTCTTTTTTTTCAAAAAAAGAAGACCCTTCCCTCCCCGCCTCCCACCCCCGTAAAATCCCCAAAAACGCCGCCACCGCCCGCGACCGATATCGGTCGACATGCTGCACCGCGAAAAACGCCCGCGGCGGCAAGCTCACCGGCACACGCACCACGGTACCCGCCGCAATCTCGCTCTGGCAGACCAGCGCCGACACGATCGTCGGCCCCGCCCCCGCCACCGTCGCCGCCATGATCGCCTCGTTCGAGGGCAACTCGATCACGATATCAACCCGCTCCCGTGCCACGCCGAGCGATTCCAGCGCCCTGAAAAATACTGCCCTGGTGCCCGAGCCATCCTCGCGCACCACCCACTGCCCGGTGGCCAGATCATCGGCACTCAGCCAATCGCGCGAGGCCCAGGGGTGTGCGGGGCTGACGATCATCACCAGCGGATCGGTCGCGATCAACTCGGTCGCCAGATTGGGTTCCGTCACATCATCCCGCGGCCCCTCGATGAACCCAAGCTCGATCCGCCCCTGCAAAATCGCCCCGATCACCTGCGCCGAATTACCCACCGATACCGCCAGCGCCACCCCCGGATACGCCCGATGAAACGCAACCAGTCGCGCCGGCAACAAATGCCCCGCAATCGTCTGGCTCGCCATCACCGCGAGCCGCCCGCGCGCCAGCCCGGTGAACTCGCGCATCGCCAAGGCCGCCGATTCCGCCCGTGCCAGAACCCCCGCCGCCTCCGCCACCAGCAACCGCCCGCCCTCGGTCAATACAATCCCGCGCCCGACCCGGTGGAACAGCTTGGTGCCGAACTCGCGCTCCAACGCCGCAATCGCGCCCGAGGCCGCCGACTGCGTCATCCCCAGCACCTCCGCCCCGCGAGTCACATGCTCGTGCTGCGCCACCACCATGAAAATCCGCAACTGCTCCAACGTCATGCGCCATCATGCACAGACTCGCCCCAGCCCGACAACGACGAACGCAGCGGCTGACCCTACCCGATCGTCATCAGGCTCGCGTTACCGCCGGCGGCGGCGGTGTTGGTGCTGATCGATTGTTCGGCGAACAGGAATTCGAGCGGATAATCATCGCCCGCCGCCTCACCGCGTACAAAAATCGGCACGATCGTCCCCGGACGCGCCGCAACCTCGTGCTGCAAAACGCTCAGGGTCGCGGCATCGCCCTCGAACAGCACCGCCGCAATCGCCGCATCGAGCGGATGGGCAGGGTCGGCCAGGCGCGCCCGCGCGGCGTGTTCCGCATCGAGCGCCTCATCGCACAGCACCAGCGGGATCGTACCGGTAGCAAGGCAGCAAGCGATCTGGCGTGCCGCACCCGCCGCCGTCGCCGCGCGGCACAGCACGATGCCGCGCGGCCGCAGCCGATACAGGTTCTGCTCACCCACCGGACCGGGCAATTCGCGCGATCGGGTCGATCCAGCATCGAAGCGCGGGCGCACCGCCAGCAGCCGCCGCAGATAGAGCGGCCCGCCCGCCTTGGGTCCGGTGCCGGACAGGCCATGACCGCCGAACGGCTGCACACCGACGACGGCGCCGATGATGTTGCGGTTGACATACAGGTTCCCGGCAACGATCCGCCCGGTCACCTGTGCGATCGTCTCGTCGATCCGGCTGTGAATGCCAAAGGTCAGGCCATAGCCGAGCGCATTCACCGCATCGATCATCCCATCCCGCGCGGCGGCGGCAAACCGCACCACATGCAGCACGGGGCCGAACACTTCGGCCTCCAGCACGGCAGGCTCGGGAATTTCGATCAGCGTGGGCGCAACAAACCAGCCGCCCGTGGCCTCGCCCGGCAATTGTGCCGAAAAACAGGGAAAGCCGCGCCGCGCCATGGCAGCGATATGCGCCAAAATCGTCGCCCGCGCCGCCTCGCCGATCACCGGGCCGATGTCGCTCGCCAGACGGTCCGGGTTGCCGATCGTGAGTTCGGCCATCGCCCCTTTCAACATGGTGAGCAGCGCATCGGCGATGTCGTCCTGCACCAGCAGAATCCGCAAGGCCGAGCAGCGCTGCCCGGCCGAATCGAAGGCGGAGGCAATGATATCGCCCACCGCCTGTTCGAGCAGTGCCGAGGAATCCACCAGCATGGCGTTCTGGCCGCCGGTCTCCGCGATCAGCGGAATCGGCCGCCCCGCGGGGTCGAGCCGCTGCGCAAGCGTCGCCTGGATCGCCCGCGCCACCGCCGTCGAGCCGGTGAACATCACGCCGCGCACCCGCGCATCCGCGACCAGCGCGGCACCCACCGCGCCATCGCCGGGCAACAACGCAACCGCGCCCGCCGGCACGCCGGCGGCACGCAGCAACCGCACCGCTTCGGCGGCGATCAGCGGGGTTTCCTCGGCCGGTTTGGCGAGCACGACATTGCCGGCGGCAAGCGCTGCCGCCACCTGACCAATGAAAATCGCGAGTGGAAAATTCCACGGGCTGATCGCCGCGACAATGCCGAGCGGCCGATGGGTGGCGTTATCGAACCCGTCACTGATCTCCGCCGCATAATAACGCAGAAAATCGACCGCCTCGCGCACCTCGCCGATCGCCGCCGGAATCGTCTTGCCGGCCTCGCGCACGATCAACCCGATCAGATGCCCGAGCCCCTGTTCCAGCAAATCCGCAGCCCGCAGCAGGCATTGCGCGCGCTGATCCGGCGGGGTCACCTGCCAGATCGGCGCGGCGAGGCTGGCTTGCACCAGAGCCGCCTCGATCGCGGCTGCGCTCGAATCGATCACGCAGCCCGGTTGATCGGTGAAATCCGCCGGATTGCGAATGGCGCGCTCGGCATCGTCCGCCGCCGCCGCATCGGGTGCGGCGCGCCACACGGTATCGAGGCTCGCAAGCAACGCGGACGACAACGACCCAAGCCGCTGCTCGTTGGACAGGTCAAGCCCCGCCGCATTGCGCCGCACGGCGCCGAACAACGCCCCGGGTGCCGCGATCTTATCATGCGGCGAACCGAGCGGCACGATCTGCCGCGCCTGCGTCACCGGGTCGGCCAACAATTCCTCGATCCGCACCCGCTGATCGGCGAGTTTGTTGACGAACGATGTATTGGCGCCGTTTTCCAGCAGGCGGCGCACCAGATAGGCAAGCAGCGTCTCATGCGTGCCGACCGGCGCATAGATCCGGCACGGCACGCCGAGTTTCCCGGACCCGACAACCTCGTCATACAACGCCTCGCCCATGCCGTGCAGGCATTGGAACTCGTACTGGCCGACCGTGAAATCACCCCCCGCCATCGCATGAATACTAGCGAGCGTCAGCGCATTATGCGTCGCGAACTGCGGAAAAATATCGCTCGCCGCACCGAGCATCTTGCGCGCGCAGGCAAGGTAGGAAAGATCGGTATGGATCTTGCGCGTATAGACCGGAAAATCCTCCAGCCCCTCCATCTGCGCCCGCTTGATCTCGGAATCCCAATAAGCACCCTTGACCAGCCGCACCATCAGCCGATGGCCACTCCGGCGTGCCAGATCGATCAGATGATCGATCACGAAGGGCGCGCGCTTCTGATACGCCTGCACCACGAACCCGATGCCGTTCCAGCCGGCAAGCCCGCGCTCGAAACACAGCATCTCCAGCAGATCGAGCGAAAGATCGAGCCGGTCGGCCTCTTCGGCGTCGATATTCAGGCCGATATCGTAGCGCCGCGCCAGCAGCGCCAGCGCCGCAAGCCTTGGCCCGAGTTCGTTCATTACCCGCGCGCGCTGCGCCCGGCCATACCGCGGATGCAGCGCCGACAGCTTGATCGAAATGCCCGGGCCGCGATACAGCCCGCGGCCGCCCGCAGCCGTGCCGATCGCGTGGATCGCCTGTTCGTAATCCCGATAGTAGCGCGCCGCGTCCGCCGCCGTCAGCGCGGCCTCGCCCAGCATGTCGTATGAATACAAAAACCCGCGCGCCTCACGCTTGCGCGCATTGGCGAGCGCTTCGGCGATGGTCTGGCCCATCACGAATTGCTCACCCATCAGCCGCATCGCGATATTCACCCCGTGCCGCACGATCGGCTCGCCACCGCGCGCCAGCAGCCTGCTCAACGCCGAGCCCAGCCCGGTTTCGCTCGCGGTCGCGGTGAGCTTGCCGGTCAACAACAACCCCCAGGTCGCGGCATTGACGAACAGCGACGGGCTTTCACCGATATGCGTGCGCCAGTTGCCGCCGCCGATCTTATCGCGGATCAGCCGATCCCGCGTCGCCGCATCGGGAATTCGCAGCAGCGCCTCCGCCAGGCACATCAGCGCAACGCCCTCCTGGCTGGACAAAGCGTATTCCTGCAGCAACGTTTCGACCAGGCCGGCACCGCGCCGCGCGCGCAGCGTGGTGACGAGTCTGCGCGCCGTGTCCCGCGCCTGCGTCTCTCGTTCCGGGCGCAACGTCGCGGCATCGATCAGCGCGGCCACCGCTTCGGGTTCCGGCCGGCGATAAGCCGCGGTAATGGCGGCGCGCAGCACGGTCTGCGGCTGCACATCCTGCGCGAACTCCAGAAACCGCACGCCGGCCGGCCCGGCATCGAGCGCCTCACCGCGTT
Organism: Acidiphilium sp. 34-64-41; assembly: GCF_002282635.1. Classification (NCBI taxonomy): domain Bacteria; kingdom Pseudomonadati; phylum Pseudomonadota; class Alphaproteobacteria; order Acetobacterales; family Acidocellaceae; genus Acidiphilium; species Acidiphilium sp. 34-64-41. The sequence continues at coordinate 36,738 of NZ_NCJX01000012.1, forward strand.
CCAGCCGCTCCAGACCCGCCATGATCACCTGTTTCATCAAATGATGCGGCGTTCGACCCTGCGCTTCGGCCATGCTGCGCAGGCGGGCGCGCACATCGTCGTCCAGTTTCACGCCCATGGTCGAGACTGCCATCGCGCTGCTCCGTTCTTTGGGTTAACCGCTCTGGATGTCAGGGTTAACCATATAGAAAAGGCGCGGCAAGGGTCTTCTTTTTTGTGAACAAAAAAGAAGCAAAAAAAACTTTGTTAATTTGGGCCCGTGCCGCTTCAAACGCCCGTGCCCCAGGGTCAGAAAGTTTTTTAAAGTTTTTTGCTTCTTTTTTCCAAAAAAGAAGCCTTCCCCTTCCCCTTAACCTTCCTCACAACCCACCCAATGACGAACCAACCGGTTTAAGCTAAGCACGCACCATCATGATCTTCGGTCGCAGCCAGTTCCGCATCGCGGTGAATTTCGCCCTCGACGGTCTGCTGGCCGCCCTCGCGGTCATCGCCGCTGGCTGGCTGGCCAACCCGGCGCACCCGCTGCCCAATCCCGCAGCCTTGCCGCTGGCCGGCACAGCCGCGATCTGGCTGATCGGCGTGCCGTTCGGCCTCGCGCGCCAGCATTGGCGCTTCACCTCCCTGCCCGACCTCACCGCGATCGGCGCCATCGCCGCCCTCGCCGCGATCCTGATCATCCTGCTGCTGGTCGGCGTCGGCGCGCCGCTGCCATCGGCCAGTTTCCCGGTGTTGCTGGTCCTCACCTTCGCCCTCGGCCTGACCGCGCCGCGCCTGCTCTACCGCATCGCCCGCGCCCCCCGCGAAATCCCCGACAACGATGCCGAACGCGCCCTGCTGCTCGGCGATGGCGAGGGCGCGGAACTGTTCCTGGCCGCCCTGGCGCGTGAAGCGAAGCGGCGCCTGCTGGTGGTCGGGTTGCTCTCGGTCTCGGGTCGCGAAACCGGCCGGCGCATCCACAACGTCCCGATCCTCGGCACCGTGGCCGAGCTCGATGGCGTGCTCGATCGCCTGGCCACGGCCGATCAGGTGCCATCGCTGCTGATCGTCGCGAGCGGCGAGATCATCGGCGCCGATCTGCGCGCCATCATGGCGGCGGCAGAGGCGCGGGGCCTGCGCGTCGCCCGCGCGCCGAGCCCGACGGCGCTGGCCCCCACGCTGGCCGGCGAGACCTCGCTGCGCCCGATCGCGATCGAGGATTTATTGAACCGCCCGCAAGTGGCGCTCGATCGCGAGGGCATGGCCCGGCTGATCCAGGGGCAGCGCGTGTTGATCACCGGCGCCGGCGGCTCGATCGGCTCGGAACTGGTGCGCCAGGTCGCGGCGTTCGGCCCGGCGCTGCTGGTGCTGCTCGATTCCAGCGAATTCGCCCTCTGGCAGATCGAGCTGGAAATCTCCGAATGCTTCCCTGTGCTCGCGCGCGAAGCGATCATCGCGGATGTGCGCGACCGGCCCCGCATCGAGCAGGTCTGCGCCAGGGTGCGGCCGGAGCTGGTGTTCCATGCCGCCGCCCTGAAACACGTGCCGATGGTCGAGGCGAACCCGCTGGAAGGCATCGCGACCAATGCGCTCGGCACCCGCAACGTGGCGGATGCCGCCCGCGCATCCGGCGCCGCGCTGATGGTGCTCATCTCGACCGACAAAGCCGTCAATCCATCATCGGTGATGGGTGCCTCGAAGCGGCTCGCCGAAATGTATGCCCAGGGGCTCGATGTCGCGGCCCGCCAGCGCAAATCGATGAAGATCGTCACGGTACGCTTCGGCAACGTGCTCGGCTCGACCGGCTCGGTGGTGCCGCTGTTTCGCCGCCAACTGGCGCGCGGCGGCCCGCTGACCGTAACCCACCCGGACATGCGGCGCTATTTCATGACGGTGCGCGAAGCGGTCTCGCTGGTGTTGCAAGCCTCCGTGGTCGGCGCGTCCGGCGCGGCGCTGCCGGTCGATGGCGGCGGCATTTTCGTGCTGGATATGGGCGAGCCGGTCAAAATCGTCGATCTCGCACGACAAATGATCCGCCTCGCCGGGTTGCGCGTCGATCTCGATGTCGCGGTGCAATTCACCGGTCTGCGGCCCGGCGAAAAACTGTTCGAGGAATTGTTCCACGGCGCTGAAAAACCGATCGAAACCGCATTCCCCGGCCTGCTGATGGCCGCACCCCGCGTCGCCGATGCCGCGATCATCGGCCGCGCACTCGACGAGGTCGGCGCCATCGTCGACCGGGGCGATGCCGCGGCGGGAATTGCCTTGCTGCGGCGCCTGATCCCGGAATTCAGCCCGGATGCGGCGCAGGCGCGTGGCTGAAAAACACGTGCCGGCGGCCCGATTCCCGCACGGCGCGCTTGCCTTGGCTGCCGCCCTTCCATAAGGCACCAGTATGGATATCGTTGAGCCGCCGATCCCCTTTCTCGACCTCAAGGCACAGCAGGCCCGCCTCGGGCCGGCGTTGCGCGCGCGGATCGATGCGGTGATGGCGCATGGCCAGTTCATCCTCGGGCCCGAGGTCGCCGAGCTCGAAACCCAACTCGCCGCCTTCTGCGGTGCGGCGCATTGCGTCAGCGTCAGCTCCGGGACCGATGCGCTGCAGATCGCGATGATGGCGGAAGGCATCGGGCGCGGCGATGCGGTGTTTCTGCCCGCCTTCACCTACACCGCCACCGCCGAAGTGCCGCTGTTGCTCGGGGCAACGCCGGTGTTCGTCGATATCGACGCGGCGACCTTCCAGATCGATCCTGAACACCTGGAACAGCGCATCGGCGATGCCGCCCGGCGCGGCTTGCGGCCGCGCGCGGTGGTCGGCGTCGATCTGTTCGGCCAGCCGGCACCCTGGCCGCAGCTGCGCGACATCGCATCCCGGCACGATCTGTTCACCCTCGATGATTGCGCCCAGGCATTCGGCGCCGCGCTCGGCGGAGCCCGGCTCGGCCGCGCGGCGCAGGCGACGGCGGTGAGTTTTTTTCCCTCCAAACCGCTCGGCGCCTATGGCGACGGCGGTGCGCTGTTCACCGATGATGCAGCGCGCGCCGCGCTCTATCGCAGCCTGCGCACCCATGGCGAGGGCACCACGCGCTACGATGTGCAGCGGATCGGCATGAACGGCCGGCTCGATACCATCCAGGCCGCGGTCCTGCTGGCCAAGCTCGATGCCTTCGAAGCCGAACTGGCACGGCGCGAGGCGATTGCGCGCGCGTATGATGCCGGGCTCGCCCGCCACGTCACCATCCCCGCCCGCGTTGCGGACAGTACGAGCGCCTGGGCGATCTACGCCGTACTGTTCACCGATAGCGCAGCCCGCACCGCGGCGCAGGAAGCGCTGCGCGCGCAGGGCGTGCCGAGCGCGATCTATTATCCCAAGCCGCTGCATCATCAACCCGCCTATGCCGGCGCGCATGATGGCGTCGCACTGCCGGTCTCCGAAGCGATCGCCAACCGGATCATGGCGCTGCCGCTCCACGCGGACCTGAGCGATGCGCAAGTGGCCCGCGTGATCGCCGCGTTCGAAGGGTTGGGCGACCATGCCGCGCGGTGACCTGTTCCCCGAAATCGGCCCGTATCAGACCGGCTACCTGCCGGTCGGCAACGGCCATGTCATCTATTGGGAGCAGGTCGGCAATCCGCGCGGCAAGCCGGTGCTGTTCCTGCACGGCGGCCCGGGCGCCGGCGCGGGTGCGGTGCATCGGCGGTTCTTCGATCCCACGATCTGGCGGGTCCTGATCTTCGATCAGCGCGGCGCCGGACGCTCGACGCCGCTGGGCGGGCTGCAGGCCAACACCACCCCCGCTCTGGTCGCCGATATCGAGGCGCTGCGCCAGTTCCACGGCATCGACCGCTTCATCCTGTTCGGCGGCTCCTGGGGCTCGACCCTGGCGCTCGCCTACGGCCAGGCCCACCCCGAACGCGTGGCAGGCATGGTGCTGCGCGGCATTTTTCTGGGCCGGCCGATCGAGGTCGATTGGTTCCTGCACGGCCTCGCGCAATTTTTCCCCGATGCCCATGCGGCCTTGCTGAATTTTCTGCCGCCGGGTGAACGCGCCGACCTGCTGGGCAGCTATCTGAAGCGCCTCTGCGATCCGAACCCGGACGTCCACGTGCCCGCCGCACGGGCGTGGTCGGTCTACGAAGGCTCATGTTCGACGCTGCTACCCAGTTTCGAAACCGTGGCCGCCTTCGCGCACGACCGCACCGCAATCGGCCTCGCGCGGATCGAGGCGCATTATTTCGTCCATCGCCTGTTCCTGCCGGAGGGCGGCCTGCTCGCGCATATGGGGCGCCTCACCCGCGTGCCGGCCGAGATTGTGCAAGGCCGCTACGATATGATCTGCCCGCCGCAAACCGCCTTCGAACTCGCCGCCGCCTGGCCCGGCGCGCGGCTGACCATCGTGCCGGATGCCGGGCATTCGGCCCTGGAACCCGGCATCCGCACCGCGCTGCTGGCCGGATTAGAGCGGGCGCGTGCCCTGATCTAGCCAGAATTTGGGGCCATCGATCATGAAAACCGTGAGGCATTGGCAATGACATGGCGCAGACGATCGTTCCTCGGCGCGGGCATCACCCTGGCATCGGCCGGTGCCATCCCGCGTGCCACGGCCGGCATGCCGCGCATGGCGCTGACCATGGCGACCGGCGAACCCGGCGGCGGCTTTGCCCTGTATGGCCCCGCCTGGGGCCAATCGGCCAGCGCCGCCGCCCCGGTCACCCTGTCCTACCGCGCCTCGGGCGGCAGTGCCGCCAACATCCTGCTGGTCGAACAAGGTGCGGCCCAGCTCGGCCTGACCACGCTGGCGGTGGCCGATCAGGCGTGGCTCGGCACCGCATCCTGGACCGGGCGCGTCACGCTGCGCGGGTTTCGCGCGTTGTTCCCGATCTTTCCGGCCAGTTGGCAGGTGGTCTCCCTGCTCGACGGACCGGTGAAACGCCTGGCCGATCTGGCCAGCCGGCCGATCGGCGTCGGCCCGGCCGGCGGCGCGAGCGCGGTGCTCACCCCCGCCCTGCTCGGCGCCGTCAACATCAAGCCCCGCCTCGCCATCGCCGGGCTCTACACCGAACAGATCGAGCTGCTGCTGCGGCGCAAACTCGATGCCTGTGCGTTTTTCGGCCCCACACCGCTGCCGGCCCTGCGCGATGAGGCCGCCAAGGGCGGTTTCACCCTGCTCGGCGTGACCAACGCGCAGCAGGCAGCGATGGCACGTTTGCCGGGGATCACCCGCATGATCATTCCGCACACCAGCCTGCCTCACCAGACCGCCGCGGTCGCGACCGTCGGCTCCGACGCCATCGCGATCGGCCGCGCCGACCTGCCCGACCAGCTGGTCGCCCAGCTGACCGAGGCAGCCCTGAGCCACCGCCCCATCCTGCGCGCAACCAACCTGCCCGCGCACGGCATGACGTTGAAGAACGACTGGATTGACGCCAGCAGCCCGATCCAAATCCACCCCGGCGCCGCGATGGCCTTGCGCCGCCACGGCTTCGCCGCCCCGGCCAGGCTGGTCCGCAGCTGACAAGCCGTGCCCGCCACTCGGCCGGTGCGGTGCGCAATGCTGGTCCGGCGGCTATTTTGCCCTATGTAGATCAGGCAGATATCGGAATCATTTGATGCAGAAACTGATCGTTTCACTTGTGGGGAGCAGCCGGCGCCACGCCTTCGTCGTGCTCGCGTGCTATGTCGTGCTGCTGGCGCTCGGGCTGGGCTACGCGCGCTCGCATCTCGGCATCGACACCAATACCGACCACCTGTTCGCCAGCTCGCTGCCCTGGCGGCAGGAACAAATGGTGTTCGACAAGGCATTCCCCCAATTCAACGACCTGATCGTGGCGGTGGTCCAGGATGCCACACCCGAAGGGGCCGACGCGACGGCCAAGGCGCTGGCCGGCCGCATCGCCGCCGACAAAACCCATTTCAAGGACGTCAGCCGCCCCGGCACCGGCCGGTTCTACCGCGAAGACGGCCTGCTGCTGCTGCCGGCCGACCAGTTGGCGGCCCTGCTCAACTCGATCGTCACGGCGCAGCCGTTTCTGGGTCAGCTCTCGGCCGATCCCTCAGCCGCCGGCCTGTTCAAGGCGCTCGACCTGATGGCGGTCGGCGTCGGTGCCGGCCAGGCCAATCTGGCGCCCTACGCAGCCCAGCTGAAAAGTTTCCAGGCCGCGATCGATCAGGCCGCCTCGGGCAACCCGAAGCCGATCTCCTGGCAGGCGCTGCTGACCCCCGGTGTCGCCGCGGAACAGGGCGATGTCCGCTTCGTGCTGATCCACCCGGTGCTCGACCACGGCACTTTGCAGCCGGGTGGTGCCGCGACCGCCGCACTCCGCCATATCGACGCGTCACTCCCCAGCGTCCGATCGGGCGAGGCGACGGTCAACTACACCGGCCAGATCCCGCTATCGGATGAACAATTCGCAAGCCTCACCCAGGGCCTGGTGCTCGGCCTCGTCATCAGCGTGGCGCTGATCACCCTGTGGCTGATCCTGGCGGTGCGATCGTGGCGGATGATCGTACCGATCCTCGCGACCCTGATCGTCGGCCTGCTGCTCACCGTCAGTTTCGCCGCCCTCGCGATCGGCACGCTCAACCTGATCTCGGTCGCCTTCGCCATCCTGTTCGTCGGCCTCGCGGTCGATTTCGCGATCCAGTTCTGCGTCCGCCTGCGCGACGTGCGCACCCGCATCGCCGATCCCGCCCTCGCCATGATCGAAGCCGCCAACGAGGCCGGCACCCAGATCGCCCTGGCCTCGGTCGCGACCGCCTGCGGCTTTCTCGCCTTCGTGCCGACCAGTTTCGTCGGTGTGGCCGAGCTTGGCGAGATCGCCGGCATCGGCATGCTCATCGCGTTCGTCTGCACCATCACCATCCTGCCCGCGCTACTCGCCCTTACCCAGCCGCGCGGCGAGCCCGAGCGGATCGGCTTTCCGCTCGGCGACCGGGCGGACGGCGCGGTGAAGCGGCACGGCAAAGCGGTCCTCGCCGGCTTCGGCGTCCTCGCCATCGCCGGCGTCGTCTCGGTCGCCACCATCCATTTCGACGCCAATCCGCTCGACACCCAGAACCCGAACACCGAAGCGATGCGCACGCTGAAATCGATGCTCGGCAAATCGGTCACCAACCCGTTCTACATCAACGCGCTGGCGCCGAACGTCACCGCGGCAAAGGCGCTCGCCGCACGGTTCGACAAACTCCCCGAAGTCGCGCAGGTGATCTCGGGCGCGACCTTCGTGCCCACAAATCAGACCGCAAAACTCGCGATGATCGCCCAGACCCAGCAGATCCTCGCCCCCTCGCTGTCGGGCGGCACGCCACCGCCGGCCACCGCCGCCCGCCTGCGCGAAGCCGCGGCCAAGGCCGCCGGTGAAATTGCCGCGATCGCCGCCAAACTGCCCAAAAACTCGCCCTTGCTCGGCATCGGCCAGGCGCTCGACCGGTTGAAAACCGCATCGGACGCCCGCCTCCTCGCCGCCAACGCGGCCCTGGTGAAATACCTGCCCGGCGAGCTGGCCCGGCTGAACGATGCGCTGTCCGCCCAGCAGATCACGCTGGCCAACCTGCCGCCCGACCTGAAACAGGATTGGTTCCTGCCCGATGGCCAGGTGCGCCTGCAGATCATCCCGACCGCCGCGGCCCAGACATCGGCAGGATTGTGGAAATTCGTCGCCGCCGCACAGACCATCGTGCCAGTGGTCGCCGGCCCGGCGGCAACCACCGTCGCCACCGCAAAGACCATCCTCGGCGCCTTCCGCGAAGCCGCGACGCTGGGGGCCATCGCCATCGCGATCATCCTGATGATCTTCCTTCGCTCGGTGCGCGATTCCGCCCTGGTGGTCGCCACCCTCGCCCTGTCCGCGCTGCTGACCGCCCTGTTCGCCCGCCTCGCCGGCATGCAGCTCGACTACGCCAACATCATCGCCCTGCCCCTGCTGCTCGGCGTCGGCGTCTCGTTCAACGTCTATTTCGTGATGAACTGGCGCGATGGCATGCGCAATCTGCTCGGCTCGGCCACCGCGCGCGCCGTGCTGTTCTCGGCGCTGACCACCGGCACCGCCTTCGGCTCGCTGGCCGCCTCGCACGATCGCGGCACCGCCAGCCTCGGCACGTTGCTGCTGCTCAGCCTCGCCGCCGTGCTGATCGCCACCTTCATCTTCCTGCCGGCGCTACTCTCGGTCCTGCCCCGCCGCAAGGCAACCCGCGCCACCGATGAGCCTTGAAAAACGCAGCGTCTCGCTGTCCGGCCATCGCACCAGCATCGCGCTGGAACCAGCCTTCTGGGCCGCCCTCGAAGCGATCGCGGCGGCCCGCTCAACCAGCCTGCCAGCCCTGATCGCCTCGATCGACGATACCCGCTCACCCGACGATGCGCTGGCATCCGCCCTGCGCGTGTTTGCCCTGACGATGCGGGGTAGCTAGTCTGGCCCACCCAAACTATAGTCAACGCGCAATAAACGTAACGGAAACCAAGCCCATGCCGCATTATCGTTCTCGCACCTCGACCCACGGCCGCAACATGGCGGGCGCCCGCGCCCTCTGGCGCGCCACCGGCATGGGCGATGGCGATTTCGGCAAGCCGATCATCGCCATTTCCAATTCCTTCACCCAGTTCGTCCCCGGCCATGTCCATCTGAAGGATCTCGGCCAACTGGTCGCGCGCGAGGTCGAGGCAGCGGGCGGTGTCGCCAAGGAGTTCAACACCATCGCCGTCGATGACGGCATCGCGATGGGCCACGGCGGCATGCTGTATTCCCTGCCCTCGCGCGAGCTGATCGCGGATTCGGTCGAATACATGGTCAACGCCCATTGCGCCGATGCGCTGGTCTGCATCTCCAACTGCGACAAGATCACCCCGGGCATGCTGATGGCGGCCCTCCGCCTGAACATCCCCACCATTTTCGTCTCCGGCGGCCCGATGGAAGCCGGCAAATACGTCGCCAAGGGCGAGACCAAGGCGGTCGACCTGATCACCGCCATGGTCGCCGCCGCCGACCCGACCCAGACCGATGAACAAGCCGCCGTGATGGAGCGCTCCGCCTGCCCCACCTGCGGCTCGTGCTCGGGCATGTTCACCGCCAATTCAATGAACTGCCTGGTCGAGGCGCTCGGCCTCGCGCTGCCGGGCAACGGCTCGCTGCTCGCCACCCACGCCGATCGCAAGCGCCTGTTCGTCGAGGCCGGCTGGCAGATCGTCGATCTCGCCCGCCGCCATTACGAGCAGGACGATTATACCCTCCTGCCCCGCGCGATCGCGAATTTCGATGCGTTCGAAAACGCCATGTCGCTCGACATCGCGATGGGCGGTTCCACCAACACCGTGCTCCATCTGCTCGCCGCCGCGCGCGAGGCCGAGCTCGATTTCACCATGGCCGACATCGATCGTCTGTCCCGCCGCGTGCCCAATCTCTGCAAGGTCTCGCCCTCGGTCCCCAACGTCCACATGGAGGATGTCCACCGCGCCGGCGGCATCATGGGCCTGCTCGGCGCGCTCGATCGCGCCGGCCTGCTCCACCGCGACTGCTCGACCGTGCATGAAAAAACCATCGGCGCCGCCGTCGAACTCTGGGATGTCATGAACGGCCGCGACCAGGCCCGCACCCTGTTCAGCGCGGCCCCCGGCGGCGTGCGCACCACCCAGGCGTTCAGCCAGTCCCGCCGCTACGACGGGCTCGATACCGACCGCGTCAAAGGCGTCATCCGCGATGCCGAACACGCCTTCAGCAAGGACGGCGGCCTCGCCGTGCTCTACGGCAACATCGCGCTCGACGGCGCGATCGTGAAAACCGCCGGCGTCGATGCCGCCAACCTGATCTTCAAAGGCCCCGCCAAAATCTTCGCAAGCCAGGACGATGCCGTGGCCGCGATCCTGGGTGACAAAATCGTCGCCGGCGATGTCGTGGTCATCCGCTACGAAGGCCCGAAGGGCGGGCCGGGCATGCAGGAAATGCTCTACCCGACCAGCTATCTGAAATCGAAGGGTCTCGGCAAAGCCTGCGCCCTGATCACCGATGGCCGCTTCTCCGGCGGCACCTCCGGCCTGTCGATCGGGCATATGTCACCCGAAGCCGCCGAAGGCGGTGCGATCGGCCTGATCGAGGAAGGCGACATCATCGCGATCGACATCCCCGCCCGCAAGATCGACCTGCTGATCGACGATGCCGCCCTCGCCGCCCGGCGCGCCGCCATGGAAGCCCGCGGCGCCGATGCCTGGCAGCCGATCGGCCGCGAGCGTGTGGTCTCCGCCGCCCTGCAAGCCTATGCCGCGCTGACCACCAGCGCCGCCAACGGCGCCGTCCGCGACGTCAAACAGGTGCAACGCCGCCGCACCTGACCCCATCCACGAACGTCAACCCCGGCGCGGCACTCAACTGGTCTCCGCCGCCAGCGAGACATGCGCCGCCACGATGCGCCAGCCCACATCGGCAAACCGCACCCACACCTGCGACTGCCGGCCGCCCCGCGCCTCGCCGGCGCGGTGGAATTCGGTATTGGTGATGGCGAAATCCTGCCCAAACGTCGTGATCGCCTGATGCGCGAGCGCGCGCGCCGGCGACCCGCCGGGGCGCGCCTTTCGGAACGCGCTGATCGCCTCGAAACCATACAGCGCCTCCCCGACACCGTAGCGGATGGTCTGCGGCGAATCCCAGAAAAACGCATCCAGCGCCGCGATGTCATTGGACCCGAGCGCCTGCTCATAGCGCGCGAACATCGCCGCGATGCTCGCATGTGTCGCGGGATCGTCGATCGTCATGCCATCCTTCATGGCACGACCGCAGCGCGGGTCACGCCGTCGGCCTCCAACCGTTTTGCCAGCGCGAGCCCGATGGCCTCGCGCCCCGGTGCCGTGATAATCTGCACACCAAGCGGCAGCGCCCCGGCGGCATACACCGGCACGGCGACCACCGGCAGGCCGATGAAGCTGATCGGCTGGGTATACAGGCCAAGGTTCGGCCGCACCGGCACCCCTTTGCCGCCGAGCATCATGCGCGCCTGCCCGATCAACGGTGCCGCGCACGGCGTCACCGGCGCCAGCAGCGCGTCGTAACGCTCGAACAACAGCGCGGCCTGTGCTGCGAACCAGGCGCGGAACCGCTGCGCCGCCTGCACGATCTGCGCCGGCAGCAGCGCGCCCGCCATCAGCCGCGGCCGCGTCGCCGGGTCATACTCCTCGGCACGGGTTTTCAGCATCTCGAAATGCAGCGCGCCGCCTTCCGCCGCCGTGATACAAAACGCCGCCGCGCGCGCCCGGCCGGCCGGCCTCCGGCAAAACCGCCTCGCCCTGCGCGCCAAGCGCCGCCGCCACCAACCGCACCGCGTCCAGCGCTGCCGGCGTCGCTTGTTCCGCGAACCACCCGCCCAGCGTCGCCACCCGCATCTCGCCGGCATCGCCAATCGGCGTCGGCGCCACCCCGCGCATCACATCGAACGCGCGTGCAATATCCTCGGGGCAGCGCGCGAACGGGCCAAGATGATCGAGACTATCGACGAACGGAAACGTGCCGGACCGATCGAGCGCGCCATAGGTCGGCTTCAGCCCGAACACCCCGCACAGCGCCGCCGGCAAGCGGATCGAACCATTGGTATCCGACCCCAGGGTGATCGGCGCGAACCCGGCGGCCACCGCCGCGGCCGACCCGCCGGACGAACCACCAGCGCTGCGCGCCACATCATGCGGGTTGCGGGTCGGCCCGTCATGGGCGTTTTCGGTGGTGAACCCATAGGCGAATTCATCCATGTTCAGCGCGCCCAGCAACACCGCCCCGGCGTCGATCAACCGCGCCAACACCGGCGCATCGGCCATAGCAGGCGCCGCGTCGCGATACAGTTTCGAGCCCGCCCGCGTCGGCAACCCCGCGATATCGTACAAATTCTTCACCGCCACCGGCACGCCCGCGAGCGGCCCGGCATCACCCCCCGCCGCCACTTTCGCATCGACCGCATCGGCCTCGTCCCGCGCCCGATCCGTGGTCAGCGTCGTGAAACAGTTGAACACCCCATCATGCGCCGCAATCCGCGCCAGATGATCCTCGAGCACCGCGCGCGCGCTGATCCGCCCGCCCCGCACCGCAGCCGCAATCGCGGTCGCGCTGGCCCGATGCGGCACCGCCACGCTCTGCATCAGCACGGCATGAACCGCGGCGCCGCCTCGATCGCGTGCGGCAGATCGAACGCCAGCACCAGTTCCGCCTGCGCCATGATCATCGTCATCGCCTCGATCACCGCATCACGATGCGCGGGCGCGATCGGCAGGCCCAGAAGTGATGCGGCAGCGTCGACATAGGCGGGGATGTCTTGGGTCATGGCGTATCTCGCATCTACTCGGAATGTTGTCGCAACAAATTATAGCAAAAGGTCAGAGAAGGAAGGCCTTCTTTTTTGTGAACAAAAAAGAAGCAAAAAAAACTTTGTTAATTTAAGCCCGTGCCGTTTCAAACGCCCGTGCCCCAGAGTCAGAAAGTTTTTTGCTTCTTTTTTCCAAAAAAGAAGCCTCCCCTTCCCTAACCTAAACCGACTCCACCATCCCCTCACCCGGCACCGCAACCCGCGCCGGCGCGCGTCGCCACAGCAGGATCAGCATACCCCCCAGAATCGCATAGCCCAAAGCCACCGGTGCCGAGTTGCCGAACGCCAGTTGCGTGCCGTTGATGAACCCAAAGAACGCCAGCACCGCGCCGATCCCGGCATAGATCGCGGCGGCCTCGAATTTCCGGTCGATGATGAACGCCGCAATCGCGCCCAGCACCAGCCCCGCCAGCGTACCGCCGCCGCCGAACAATTCGAGCCCGCGATAGATCACCCCCGCCCCTTCGAGCTTGGTGAACCCGACCGCGGCGGCCGTGGTGCCGGCGGCGTGCAGCGCACCGTCGATCTGACTTTGCGCCCAGTTCGCGACATTCGGCAGCAATGCCAGAATCACCGCCGGCGCATGGCGCGGCGGCGTCGCCTCGAACGCCTGCGCCCCGATCACCAGCCCGATATAGAGCAGGATCGGCAGAATCACGACCAATGGCACCACCGCCAGCAGCAGCGCGGTCAGGCCGAGGAAACACACGCAAGAAACCACCACGCCAGTCGCGAGCGAGTAGCCGATCCGCCCGCCCACCGCCTTCCAGCCCGGATGGCCGATATACACCGCCGGCGGAAACGGGCTGCCGAGCACCGCCCCGAGCATCGCGCCGATGCCATCGGCCAGCAGGATCTTGCGCAAATCATACTCATCGCCCGCGGCGGCAGCGCTTTCGACGTTGCTCATACCCTCGGTGAAATTATAGATGCCAAGCGGAATCGCGGTCACCAGCAGCGGCCCGATCGCGTCGAGCCCCTTGATGAAATGCCCCGAGGCCACCGGCAGATGCAGCCCGAATTCGCCCAGCGCCGCGCCCACCGCCGCCGGGTGCATCACATGCGACAGGCCGGTGAATTCTCCCGCCCAGGCCAGCACCGTCCCCACCAGCACCGCCACCAGCCCGCCCGGCAGGCCGAACGGCATCCGCACCTTGGCGGTCCAGCTGAGCAGAATGATGCCGAACGATAAAAACCCGAGCCACGGCACTTCAAAAAACTGAAACGCCGGGCGCATCGCAATGAAGGCGATCGAAATCCCCGCCAGCGCCCCCAGCATCGCGGCGCGCGGCGTGTATTTGCGAATGGTCGGCCCGACGAACGCCCCGATCGTAACGATCACGCCAATAATGAACGCCCAGGCCAACCCCGCCTCCCACGCCGCGATCGGGTCATGGGTCTTCAGCCAGGTCGGCAGCATGATCACGAACACCACGATGAACATATGCGGCACGCTCGGCCCATAGGGCATCGCGGTCACATCGGAACGCCCGCTCGATTTCGAAAGCTTCCAGGCGAGGTAAGCATAAAACAAATTACCCAACGGCAGCGCGATCCCCAGCGCCGGCAGAATCCGGCCGAACACCACGTTGTCGGGCAGATGCACCACACCGAGACACAACCCGGTCAGCACGATCACATTGAGCAGCACATTGGTGAACAGACCAAAAAATCCGTTCCAATCGCCACCGACCCACAAAGCGATCTGATCCGTGCGTGTCCGCATCGTCACTCTCCCTGCATGGCGGCAATCAGCGCCGCGCTGTCCGTCACCCAACCGAAAATCCCGCCCTGCGCCTTGACCATGGCAAGCGCTGACGCATGAAACTGCGGAAAATACGAAGCCGTGCCATCGCTCAGCACCAGGCACTCGAACCCACGATCGTTCGCTTCCCGCAATGTGGTATGAACGCAAACCTCCGTGGTCACGCCACACAGAATCAACGATCCGATGCCGCGCTGGCGCAGAATGGTCTCAAGATCGGTGGCGTAGAACGCCCCCTTGCCGGGCTTGTCGATCACCGGTTCACCCTCGATCGGCGCCAACTCCCCGATCAACCCATGCCCGGCCTCGCCGCGCACCAGGATCCGCCCCATCGGCCCGGCATCGCCGATGCCACAGGCCAGCCGGCCACGGGATTTCTTGGCCGGCGGCAAATCGGACAGGTCAGGCCGATGCCCCTCGCGCGTATGGATCACCAGCATCCCGCACGCGCGCGCGGCGTTCAGCGTCGCCGCGATCGGCGCAATCGCGCTGCGCAACAGCGTAACATCGTTGCCGAGCGCCGCGCCAAACCCGCCGGGCTCCAGAAAATCCCGTTGCATATCGATAATGATAAGCGCACTGCGCGTCGGATCGGCGCTGAATTCATAAGGCTCCGCGGCCACCCGCAGCAGCGTCACGCCCCGCACCAGAGCAGGCCGCACTGGCCGGCAGCAGGACCGTCTCGATCGGTCGGACCAACGATGTTTCGCATGCAGTCGTTCCTTTCAGACGGCCCCGCCGCCGGCCAGATCAGCATAGCCGTAAGGGATCATAACCAAAAAGCTCGTTCCGCTTCAATCAGTCGCGTCAGAAACATAAACAACACGGTAATATATCCGGTCTTTCTGATGAAATATTGATCAATGTTGTAGAGCTATAGCAATTACAGCGTGAGGAATAGCATAAAAATCAGCACATCATGATGCAAAAAACAGCGCACCCAACCATCGTTGCCGTTCCGATCGCCTGACCGATCCAAGCGCGTCGGAAAATTCACGCATAAATCAGTCGGAAGACCCAGCCATCACGGCCGTTACGGCATAAATCACCCGATCGGATCGGAAATTTTCATCAGTACTGCCATTATTATAGCAAATATGACCAAAAATAAGGCAATTCGGCCCATAACTCAGCTCAGCCGCCCCGGTTTGCCGCGCCGAGCGCACTGGCACGGTTCTCGCATTGCCGCAAAACGTGGCTAGGGTTCCGGTCGGTCGTCCCGATGCTGGTCCGAGAGCCGCAGCCGTGCGGGAGACATCCGCACGGTACACGGCGGGATAAAAGCCCGGGAGAGCATTGGTGCGTGGGCGCGCATCGGTCTCTCCGTGTGCCCTTCGCGCAGGCCGTCATTCGAGAAGGGAAACCATCATGCTGACACGTAAACAATTCATCGCCTCCTCCGCCGCGGTCGCAACAATCGGCGCGCTGCCCAAAGCCCGTGCCGCCGCCAAAAAGAAATTCAAACTCGCCTGGACCGTCTATGTCGGCTGGATGCCCTGGCCCTGGGCCGCCGACACCGGCATCGTCAAAAAATGGGCTGACAAATACGGCATCGAAATCGAAGTGATCGAAGTCGCCGATTACTCGACCTCGATCAACCAATACACCGCCGGCGGGTTCGACGCGCTGACCATCACCAACATGGACACGCTCGCGGTCCCGGCGGTCGGCGGCATCGATTCCACCTCGATCATCACCGGTGATTATTCCAACGGCAACGACGCCGTCATCCTCAAGGGCAAGACCAAATTCGCCGATATCAAGGGCCAGAAGGTCAACATCGTGCAATATTCGGTGTCGCAATACCTGCTCGCGCGCGGCCTGCAAAAACACGGCATGACCGAGCGCGACGTCCGCCTGGTCAACACCTCGGACGCCGACATGGCCGCCGCCTACCTCACCCCAGCCGTCACCGCCGTGGTCACCTGGAACCCGATCGTCCAGCAGATCATGCAGAACAAGACCGCCCATGAAGTGTTCACCTCCGCAAAAATCCCCGGCGAAATTCTCGACCTCTGCATCGTGCGCACCGATGTGCTGAAAGCCAACCCCGATTTCGCCAAAGCCCTCACCGGCGCCTGGTACGAAACCCTCGGCATCATGCTGTCCGACACCGCCCAGGGCAAAGCCGCGCGCGAAGCCATGGCGAAACTATCGGGCACCGACCTCGCCGGCTTCGATGCGCAGGTGAAAACCACCCATCTGTTCGCCAAACCCGCCATCGCCGCCAGCTTCACCAACTCCGCCAAGCTGATCGACACCATGCAATACGTCCGCAAATTCCTGTTCGCCAACGGGCTGATGGGCCAGGGCGCACCCTCGCCCGATGTGGTCGGCATCAGCTTCCCCAACGGCAAGATCCTCGGCAACCCCAAGAACGTGAAGTTCCGCTACACCTCGGAGTTCATGCACATGGCGGCGACCAAATCCCTGTAGCATCACGCCGATGCGCCTGATCAACCGCACCCCGCCCGCTCGTCTCAATCCCGCACTGAAAGCGGCACCCTTCGTCCTGCTCGCACTCGCCTAC
This sequence comes from Acidiphilium sp. 34-64-41, assembly GCF_002282635.1. Classification (NCBI taxonomy): domain Bacteria; kingdom Pseudomonadati; phylum Pseudomonadota; class Alphaproteobacteria; order Acetobacterales; family Acidocellaceae; genus Acidiphilium; species Acidiphilium sp. 34-64-41. Next base: position 53,343 of record NZ_NCJX01000012.1, read on the forward strand.
ACCATCGCCGCCATCGCAAGGCATGATGCGAACGCCGACGACAAGGTGCTGCCCACGCTAGGGCAAATGATCGGCGGGGTGCGCGAAATGCTGTTCACCCGCGACCTCGCGACCGGCCAGTACCTCATGCTGGCCGACACCATCGCGAGCCTGCGCCGCCTGGTCTCGGGCCTCGGCATCGCGATCATCATCAGCTTCACGCTCGGCATCGTGGTCGGCATGATCCCCTATGCCAAACGCCTGCTGCTGCCCTTCATCACCGCCCTCTCGATGGTGCCGCCGCTCGCGATCCTGCCGATCCTGTTCATCCTCGCCGGCATCGGCGAGACCGCGAAAGTCGCCCTCATCGCGCTCGGCACCGCCCCCTACATGCTCCGCGATCTCGTGCTCCGCGTCGAGGAACTGCCCCGCCCGCAAATCATCAAGGCGCAAACCCTCGGCGCCTCATCCTGGCAGATCGCGCTGCGTGTCGTCATCCCGCAGATGCTGCCCCGCCTGATCGATGGCGTGCGCCTCTCGCTCGGCCCCGCCTGGCTTTACGTGATTTCCGCCGAAGCGATCGCGGCACAGGATGGTCTCGGCTACCGCATCTTCCTGGTGCGCCGCTACTTCGCCATGGACATCATCATCCCCTATGTCCTGTGGATCACCCTGCTCGCCTACATCTTCGATCTCGCACTCCGCGCCCTGCAAACGACTGCCTTCCCCTGGTTCGCCGATGCAGGCCGCCAATGAACGCGCCCCCACCCCGCTTACCCCCACCCAACGTGCTGAGCGTGCGCGACGTCTGGAAAACCTACGCCAACCGCCCGATCCTCGAACGCGTCTCGATCGAGCTGGCCGCCGGCAGTTTCCTCGCCGTGGTCGGCCCGACCGGCTGCGGCAAAACCACCTTCCTGCGCATGCTGATGAGCGAGGAGTTACCATCCCGCGGCACCATCGAGCTCGATGGTCGCAAACTACCGGATGAACCCACCGCCGATCGCGGCGTGGTGTTCCAGCGCTATTCGGTGTTTCCCCACCTCACCGTGCTCGGCAATGCGGTCCTGCCGCTCGAACTCGCCGCCGCACCCCGCCTCGGCCGGCTGTTCGGCGCAGCGCGCCGCCGCGCCGAAGCCACCGCTGGCGCCATGCTCGAGCATGTCGGCCTCGGCCCCGCCGCAGCCCTCTACCCCGCGCAATTATCCGGCGGCATGCAGCAGCGCCTGGCCCTCGCCCAGGCGCTGATCCGCCAGCCCCGCATCCTGCTGCTCGATGAACCGTTCAGCGCGCTCGACCCCGGCACCCGCGCCGACATCCACGCCCTCACCCGCCGCCTCTGGCAGGAAACCGGCATGACGGTGGTGATGGTAACGCACGACATCAGCGAAGCCTTCAGCCTCGGTACCCGCGTCATCGTGTTCGAACGCCCGATCCCCGACGATGCCAAACGTGGCGCCCGCATCACCCACGACATCCCGGTCCGCCGCCGCACCCCGCGCCAACCCGCCGCCCTCCCGCTCACCGCCTCCCCGCACACCGCCTGCCCGCCACCCACCGCCTGCCCACCCATCGCCTGAAAGCCAAGCCATGCTCGATCTCGACAGCCTCACCCCCGACCAATACCGCGCCCGCTACAATCAATTGCAGGAACGCGCCCGCGCCCGCGCCCAGGCCACCCCGCCAGCCGCCGCCCCGCCGGTCATCGCCCCATCCAGCATCATCGGCACCACGTCCCTGCCGCCCGAGGCGTATATCACCCTCAAACTCCGCCGCGGCGAAGCCCTGCACATCGAAACCCAAGCCGCCACGACCGGTGCCAGCCTGATGCTCTGGAACGCCGATGACCCCACCGAGCGCTACAACCCGGGCGACACGGTCAAACTGCAATGGACCACGCGCCTCACCACCGGCCGCGTCCTGTTCTCGGACATGGGCCGCATCCTCGCATCGATCATCGCCGACAGCGGCGCCGGCCACGACCCCATCCTCGGCCCCTCGACCCCGACCACCGGCCCCCATGGCGGCACAGCGCGCAACGGGCGCGACAATCTGCGCAACGCCGCCGCGAAATTCGGCCTCAACCGGCGCGACCTCGGCCCCAGCCTCACCCTGTTCGCCGCCCTGCGCGTCGATCCGCACGGGCGCATGAACCTCGCCCCAGCCGCCCCGCCGGGCAGCTTCATCACCCTGCGCGCCGAGCTGAACCTGCTACTCGCCCTGTCCAACACGCCCCACCCGCTCGCGGCCGCCGCAGACACCGGCCCGCTCGCGCTCACCCTCTACACCGCGCCACCACCCGCCGCCGATGATCTCTGCCGCAGCTTCTCCGAGGAAGCCCAACGCGGCTTTGCCAACACCGATGCCTGGTTCCGTTGAGGCCATGACCATGATCACCCCAACCAACGCGCTCCTCGACCAGCACGTCCCCGCCCGCGCCGCCTTCTCCACCATCCTCGAACCCGGCCAGACGCTGCGCATCATCGACCTCGAAAGCCAGCAAGCGGTCGATGCCCTGTTCTACAACGCCGACGATCACGGCGAACGCTACTCTGCCCAGGACACACTGCTCGCCCAGGCCCGCGCCGGCGGCCGCTACGACCTCACCACCGGCGCCGTACTGCTCTCGAACGAAGCCCGCCCGATGGCCACCATCATCGATGACACCTGCGGCTTTCACGACACCTGCGCCGGCGCCTGCTCCTGCGAGAGCAACACCGTCCGCTTCGGCTTCGAAACCAAATTCATGCACGCCTGCCGCGAAAACTTCCTCACCGAAATCGCCCGCTACGGCATGGACAAGCGCGACCTCGTCTCCAACGTGAATTTCTTCATGAACGTGCCGATCCGCCCGGACGGCGAACTCACCGTCGATGACGGGGTCAGCACGCCGGGCGGCTATGTCGAACTGCGCGCCGAGATGCGCCTGCTGGTGGTGCTGTCGAACTGCCCGCAGGTCAACAACCCCTGCAACGGCTTCAACCCCACCCCGATCCGCTGCATCGTCTGGGCCGCCTGACCATGTTCCGGCGTATCCTGGTCGCCAATCGCGGCGAAATTCTCGCCCGCATCACACGCACTTTGCACCGCATGGGCATCGAAACCATCGCGGTCTATGCAGCGGCCGATCGTTTCACCCCACCGGTGCGCGCGGCCGACCACGCCGAGCCGATCGGCCCGTCTCCCGCCGCGCAAAGCTACCTCGACATCGATGCCATCATCGCCGCCTGCCGCCGCAGCGGCGCCGATGCCGTGCACCCCGGCTACGGCTTCCTCGCGGAACGCGCGGCCTTCGCCGAAGCCCTCGCCGCCGCCGGCATCGCCTTCATCGGCCCCAGCGCCGATCACCTGCGCAGCTTCGGCCTGAAACACACCGCCCGCGCCCTCGCCGCCGCCGCCGGCGTGCCGCTGCTCGAAGGTTCCGGCATCCTCACCGACCTCGCGGACGCAACGCACCACGCCGCGCGCATCGGCTACCCGGTCATGCTGAAAAGCAGCGCCGGCGGCGGCGGCATCGGCATGGCGATCTGCCGCACCGCAGCCGAACTCGCCGCCAACTACACCAGCATCGCCCACCTCGCCCGCGCCAATTTCGGCGACGCCGCGCTGTTCCTCGAATCCTATGTCGAACGCGCCCGCCACATCGAGGTTCAGATCTTCGGCGATGGCACCGGCACCGTCAAAGCCCTCGGCTGCCGCGATTGTTCATTGCAACGCCGCAACCAGAAATTGATCGAGGAATCCCCCCCGCCCAACATCCCCGCCGCCACAATCGAAGCCATGGAACATGCCGCCTGCGCGCTTGCCGCCAGCGTCGCCTACCGCTCCGCCGGCACCGTCGAATTCATCTACGATGCCGATCACGACCGTTTCCACTTCCTCGAGGTCAACACCCGCCTGCAAGTCGAACACGGCGTCACCGAAGCAATCTTCGGCATCGACCTCGTCGCCTGGATGATCGAACTCGCCGCCGGCACCTTCACCTGGCCCGCAACCCTCGCGCCGCGCGGTGCCGCCATCGAAGCCCGCCTGTACGCCGAAGACCCCGCCAACCACTTCCGCCCCGCCACCGGCCGCATCACCGCCCTCACCCTGCCCACCACCATCCGCATCGATCACTGGGTCGAACCGGGCACGGAAATCACCCCGTTCTACGACCCCACACTCGCCAAACTGATCGCATCTGGCCCCGATCGCACCACCGCCATCGCCACGCTCGATGCCGCCCTCGCCGCCACCACCATCACCGGCCTCACCACCAACCGCGACTATCTGCGCGCAGCCCTCGCCCTGCCCGATTTCGCCGCCGGAACCATGACCACCGCCAGCCTCACCCAGCTCAAACCGCTCTCGCGCAGCGTTCTGGTGATCGACCCCGGCGCGCAATCCTCGCTGCAATCCGCCCCCGGCCGCCTCGGCTACTGGTACGTCGGCATCCCCCCCAGCGGCCCGATGGACCGGCGCAGCGCCGCCGCCGCCAACGCCCTGCTCGGCAACCCGCCCGATGCCAGCCTGCTCGAATGCACCATGGCCGGCCCCACCCTGCTGTTCCGCACCGATGCCACCGTCGCGCTCACAGGTGCTGCCATGGCCGCCGACATCGACGGCGAACCCGTCACCCACCACCACCCCACAAAAATCACCGCCGGCCAGACCCTCACCCTCGGCACCATCACCGGCCCCGGCCAACGCTGCTACCTCGCCGTCGCCGGCGGGTTCGAAGCCGCCGCCAGCCTCGGCTCGACCGCCACCTTCACCCTCGGCGGCTTCGGCGGCCACGCCACCGGCGCGCTCCGCACCGGCGATGTCATCGGCATCGCCACCGCCGCCCTCACCACCCCGACCCAACCCGAACCCGCCCCGCTCACCAACCACTGGACCCTCACCCTGCGCAGCGGCCCGCACGGCGCCCCCGATTTCTTCACCGCCGCCGATATCGAAACCATCTTCACCGCCCCCTACGAGGTTCACCACAACTCCGCCCGCACCGGCATCCGCCTGATCGGCCCGAAACCCGCCTGGGCTCGCGCGGATGGCGGCGAAGCCGGCCTGCACCCCTCCAACATCCACGACACGCCCTACGCGATCGGCGCGGTCGATTTCACCGGCGACATGCCCATCCTGCTCGGGCCGGACGGTCCCTCCCTCGGCGGCTTCGTCTGCCCCGGCGTGGTCACCCGCAATGATCTCTGGAAACTCGGCCAACTCCGCCCCGGCGATACCGTGCGCTTTGCCCGCGCCGACGCCGAACCCGCCATCATCCTGCACTCCGAAACCATGACCATCCGCCGCGCCGGCGATGAAAACCTCCTGGTCGAATTCGGCCCGATGGCGCTCGATTTCGCGCTCCGCCTGCGCGCCCACGCCCTGCAACAATCACTCCAGTCCCAGGCCATCCCCGGCCTGATCGACCTCACCCCCGGCATCCGCTCGCTGCAAATCCATTTCGACCCCGATCGGATCACCGAAGTCGCCCTGCTCGACCTGATCGCAACCCTCGAACCCACCCTGCCCGACCCCTACGCCATGGTCGTCCCCTCGCGCATCGTCCATCTGCCGCTCTCCTGGAAAGACTCCACGGTGATGCTGGCGATGCGCAAATACCAGGAGACCGTGCGCGAAGACGCCCCTTGGTGCCCGGACAATGTCGAGTTCATCCGCCGCATCAACGGCCTCACTGACGAAAACGAAGTCCGCCGCATCGTGTTCGAAGCCGAATACCTCGTACTCGGCCTGGGCGATGTCTACCTCGGCGCCCCGGTCGCCACCCCGCTCGACCCGCGACACCGGCTGATCACCACCAAATACAACCCCGCCCGCACCTGGACCCCGGAAAACGCCGTCGGCATCGGCGGCGCCTATCTCTGCGTCTACGGCATGGAAGGCCCCGGCGGCTACCAATTGCTCGGCCGCACCATCCAGATGTGGAACAGCTTCCCCAACGGCAACCCCCCGTTCGGCCACACACCCTGGCTGCTCCGCCCGTTCGATCGCCTGAAGTTCCACCAAGTCACCGCCGATGAACTCACCGAAGCCCGCGCCGGCTTCCCGCACGGCGGCTACCCCATCAAAATCGAGCACGGCACCTTCAGCCTCGCCGAACACCAAACCTACCTCGCCAACCATGAAGCCGACATCACCCAGTTCCAACACACCCAACGCGCCGCCTTCGAAGCCGAACGCACCGCATGGGCCGCCCAAGGCCTCGACACCGCCTTTCTGCCCGACCCACCCGCACCACCCAGCCGAACCCCGCTGCCGCCAGGCGCACACAGCGTCGATTCACCCGTCCCCGGCAGCGTCTGGCAAATCCTCCACCAACCCGGCGACCCCATCGACGCAGGTCAACCCTTGATGATCGTGGAATCAATGAAAATGGAAATCAAAATCACCGCCCCCACCACCGGCATTCTCACCACCATCGAAGCCGTGCCCGGCCAGATCGTCCGCGCTGGGCAGCGGCTTGCCGTAATTTCAGGGAAGGTAGGGTAGTGAAAAGGAAGTCCTTCTTTTTTGTAAAAAAGAAGCAAAAAACTTTTGTTATTCTGGGGCATGGGCGCTTTCGACAGCACGGACCCAGATCAAAGGAAGTTTTTTGCTGCTTTTTTACAAAAAAGCAGGGCTTTCGTCTCGCTCGCCTTCCTTAGCCCACTTGGAGCCCGCCGCATGATCCCGACCCTGCTCGAAATACCCACCCTGCGCCGCCTGATCAGCAACTTCACGCTGACCCCGCACGGTCTCGCCGCCGCCCTGCTCGATCGTCTCGAGACCTATCCCGACCCAGCGGTGTTCATCACCCGCCGCCCGCGCGCGGACATCATCGCCGAAGCCGCCGCCGTCGATCCCTCGTTGCCCCTCGCCGGCCTGCTGTTCGCGGTCAAGGACAATATCGACGTCGCCGGCCTGCCGACCACCGCCGCCTGCCCGGATTACACCTATCACCCCTCGCAAGATGCCACCGTGGTCGCCCGCCTGCGCGCCGCCGGCGCCATCGTGCTCGGCAAAGCCAATCTCGACCAGTTCGCCACCGGCCTGAACGGCACCCGCTCGCCTTACGGCGCGCCCCGCTGCGTGTTCGATGCCAATTACATCTCGGGTGGCTCATCCTCAGGTTCGGCGGTCGCGGTCGCCGCCGGCCTCTGCGTCTTCGCCCTCGGCACCGATACCGCCGGCTCCGGCCGCATCCCCGCGGCATTCAACAATCTGATCGGCCTGAAACCCACCCGCGGCCGCATCCCCGCCACCGGCGCCGTGCCCGCCTGCCAAAGCCTCGACTGCATCTCGATCCTCGCCAATTCGGCAGCCGACGCCGCAATCATCCTCGCCATCGCCCAAGGCCACGACCCGGCCGATCCCTACAGCCGCGCCCCGCACGACATCGCCCTGCCGTCACACCCGCGCCTCGGCATCCTGGCCGACCCCGAACGCAACTTCGCCGACGATGCCGCCTACCAATCCCTCCACGATGCCGCCCTGCACGCCGCCGCCGCCCTCGGCTGGACCCTCACCGAAATCGACTACGCCCCGTTCCGCGCCGCCGCCGCCCTGCTCTACGAAGACGCCTTCGTCGCCGAGCGCCTCAGCGCCATCCGCCCGTTCTTCCGCGCCCACGACCAGCGCATGGACCCCACCGTGCGCGCCATCATCGCCTGCGCCGACCGGTTCGACGCCGCCGATGCCTTCGCCGCCCAAACCCGCCTGCAATCCCTGCGCGCCCGCGCCATGCAAGCGTTCGACCACATCGACGCCCTGCTGCTGCCCACCGCGCCCACCTGCTTCACCGTCGCCGCCATGCAATCCCAACCCATCGTCCACAACGCAACGCTCGGGCGCTATACCAATTTCGTCAATTTGTTCGATCTCGCCGCCGTCGCCCTGCCCGCCGGTTTCCGCCCCGATGGCATCGGCTTCGGCATGACCCTGATCGCCCCCGCCTTCACCGATCTCGCCCTGCTCCACCTCGCCGATCAGCTCCACCACGGCATCGGCGCCGGCAGCGGCAAATCCCGCGCCACCCCCCAACACCACACGATGCCACCCCCCACCAACCGCATCTCCCTCATCGTCGCCGGCGCCCATCTCTCCGGCATGGCGCTCAACCACGAACTCATCGCCCTCGGCGCCACCCTCGAGGAAACCACCACCACCGCGCCGCACTACCGCCTCGTCGCCCTCGCCACCTCACCCCCCAAACCCGGCCTGCTGCGCGACCCCGGCTTCACCGGCCCCGGCATCGCGGTGGAACGCTGGTCGCTCACCCAAGCCGCCTTTGCCCAATTCGTCGCTGCCCTGCCCGCACCGATGAGCATCGGCAAAGTGACCCTTGCCGACGGCACCACCCACCCCGGCTTCAGCTGCGAACCCCAAGCCACCACGACCGCCACCGACATCACCCACCACGGCGGCTGGCGCGCCTACCGCGCCGCACTGGCAAACCCATGACCTTGCCACATCACGGCCACGTCCGATGACGATCATTCAGCATAAAATAACAGCAACAACTGATGACATCTTGCCCACGATATCACCAATACCCGTTGATCTGATCGCGATTACGCCACAGATCGTCGATGGCATGAGTTTTGCTTATTCCAGTGCGCCGCTAGGGTTCCGGTCGAAACGATGTTCCGATGTTGGTCCGAGAGCAGCAGCCGCGCGGGAGACATCCGCACGGTACACGGCGGGATAAAAGCCCGGGAGAGCGTTTTGATGCGAGGGGTCGCATTCGCTGTCCATGCCGATCCCTCGTTGCACGTCAGGCCAATGTTGCAAGCGGGGAGACCGACCATGCCGGCAAATTCATCCGAGACGCCCCCGCGATCCGCGATCGATCGCAGTTACGATCGCGTCACGATATCGGACGCCACAGCCTGCCACGACCCCGCCATCCAGCGCGCCACACTCGACGAACCGGTGTTCGCATGACCGCGGTGCGCAAATTCTGGCCGCTGCTGACCGGCATCTACCATTACGATAAATCGATCTCTACCCGAAACATCGGCACCGGCACCATCATCGAGGCGCCGATCCTCGCCTATCTGATCGAAACCACCCAGGGCCGCATCCTCTACGACGTCGGCTGCGACTACCGCAAAATCGACGATCCGGTTCTGTGCGATCAATACTACGGCGCCCTGTCCTTCCCGCCGCCCGCGATGCCGCCGGATCACCGCCTGCCCGCCCGCCTCGGTGCCCTCGGCCTCGATCCGCGCGACATCGATCTCGTCTTCCTCGGCCATCTGCATTTCGACCATGCCGGCGGCCTGCATGATTTCGCCCATGCCGACATCCACGTCCACGCCGCCGAGCGCGCCGCCGCCGCCGAACCCGGCGCGCGCGGCTACTTCACCGATGATTTCTCCGCCGCCTATCGCTGGCGCCTGCAACACCATGATTACGACCTCGCCCCCGGCGTCACCGCCATCGAAACCCCCGGCCACACCGCCGGCCATATGTCGATGCTGATCGAACTACCCCACGGCGCGCCGATCCTGCTCTGCGGCGACGCGGCCGACCTCACCGAAAACCTCGAGCACGAAATCGCCCCCGGCCTGTGCTACCGCGACGACGAAACCCTCGCCCTCGCCTCGATCCGCGCCCTGAAATCCCGCGCCTGCGACTGCGGTGCCGTGCTCTGGCCCAACCACGATATCGACTTCTTCCGCGCGCACGATTGTTTTCCCGAACATTTCGCATGACCGAACGCGCCAAAACCGCCAGCGCACCGCCAACCGCACGCGCCACAAAACCCGAACCGCGTCCCGAACCGCACGACCTCCGCGCCCCGCTCTGGGTCGTACGCGGGCGGATGGACCGCGGCCGCTACATCGCCTTCGCCCTCGCCAGCTTCTTCGGCCTGCTGATCCTGTGGGAACTGGTCGCCGCCGCCGGCACCATCAACCCGCTGTTCCTGCCCGGCCCGCTCGCCGTCGTGCGCGCCCTCATCGCCTGGTGGCAGAGCGGCGATCTCTGGGCCGATATCGGCATTTCGGTCTGGCGCGTCATGGCCGGCTTCGCGCTCTCCGCCGTCATCGCGGTGCCGCTCGGTCTCTACATCGGCGCCTACCAACCGGTCCGCGCCCTGTTCGAACCGATCATGGAATTCGCCCGCTACCTCCCCGCCGTCGCCTTCGTCCCCCTGGTCCTGCTTTGGTTCGGCCTCGGCGAGTCCGCGAAAATCTCCCTGATCTGGATCGGCACCTTCTTTCAGATGGTCCTGATGATCTCCGAGGACACCTCCCGCGTGCCGATGGCCCAGATCGAAGCAGCCCGCACCCTCGGTGCCAGCAACCGCGAAATCATCCGCCTCGTCCTGTTCCGCTCCGCCATGCCCGCCATGCTCGACACGCTGCGCATCACCCTCGGCTTCGCCTGGACCTATCTGGTCGTCGCCGAACTCATCGCCGCCAATTCCGGCCTCGGCTTCGCCATCCTGCAAGCCCAGCGCTACCTGCAAACCGATAAAATCTTCGTCGGCATCATGCTGATCGGCATCATCGGTCTGATCACCGACCAAGTCCTTCGCCGCCTGCACAAATTCCTGTTCCCCTGGCTGCCATGACCGCGCGCGTCGTCCTGCAATCGATCACCAAAACCTTCCCCGGCGGCTTCGAAGCCCTCGCACCGATCGATCTCGCCCTCGAACCCGGCAGTTTCACTGGCATCGTCGGCGCCTCGGGCTGCGGCAAATCCACTTTGCTGCGCATCATCGCCGGGTTGGAAACCCGCAGCGCCGGCCGAATCCTGATCGATGGCGAACCGGTCGCAGGCCCCGGCCGCGACCGCACCATGGTGTTCCAGGACTACAGCCTGTACCCCTGGCTCACCGTGATGCAGAACATCCGCTTCTGCCGCACCCTCGCCGTCCACGCCCGCAACGCGACCGATTCCGACATCGGCGATGCCACCCGCCGCAGCGTCGCTTTGCTCAACCTGATGGGCCTCGCCCGCGTCGAACACGCCTACCCCAAGCAACTCTCCGGCGGCATGCGCCAGCGCGTCGCCATCGCCCGCGCCCTGATGGCCAAACCCGCGGTCCTGCTGATGGACGAACCCTTCGGCGCGCTCGATGCCCAGACCCGCGAAGTGATGCACGACCTGATCCTGCACGTGAAATCGGCTGAAAAACGCACGATCATCTTCGTCACCCACGATGTCGAGGAAGCCATCTACCTCGCCGACCGCGTCGTCGTCCTCGCCCCCCACCCCGGCCGGATCGACACGATCGAAGACATCCCCTTCACCGCCCGCCATCGCGACCTGCGGCTTGACCCGGCGTTCCTCGCGCTCAAACGCCGCATCACCGACCGTATCCGCGCCACCGCCGGCCTGTCCGGCGATCTCGACGACCTGAAAACCCTCACCGCACCGGCCGGATGATCCGGCCCGCCCAACCCCAACGGAGGCTCGCTTGACCCGCACGCTCAAAACCACCGCATCCGCCGCACTCCTGCTCGCGGCCACCACCGCCCTCACCCCGGCCCTCACCTCAGCGCAGGCCGCCACCACCCCGGTCACCTTCGCCATGAGTGCGTGGATCGGCTTCGCCCCGCTGTTCGTCGCGTCGCAGGAAAAATTCTTCGGCGCCTACCCGCTGAAATTCGTCCATATGGATACCGGCATCAACGCCGCGGTGGTCTCCGGCGCCGCCGATTCCGCCGATCTCTCGATGAACCAGGTGATCAGCGACCACCTTAAAGGCTTCGACGTCAAAATCGTGATGCCGATCGACTATTCGAACGGCGCCGATGCCATCGTCGCCAAAAAATCGATCACCTCGGTCGCCGAATTGCGCGGCCAGACCATCCCGCTCGACACCACCTCCTATTCCGAGCTCCTGCTCGCCTACGCCCTGCACCAGGCCAAACTCTCCCTCGCCGATGTCAAACCCACCAACATGCCCGCCTCCGCCGTCCCCGCCGCCCTGCTCGGCGGCCACGCCGAAGCCGGTGTCACCTGGGCCCCGCACATCGATCTGGTCACCACCAACCCCGGCTACCATGCGCTCTACACCTCAGCCGAAGCCCCCGGCCTGATCACCGATAATTTCGCGGTGAAAACCAGCTTCCTCAAAGCCCACCCCGGCGCAATGCCCGCCATCATCAAAGGCTTCCTCGAAGGCACCGCCTACATCAAATCCCACCCGACCGAATCCTACGCCATCATCGGCAAAGCCCTCGGCATCTCCCCGGCCGACGCCAAAATCCAATACGCCCAGGTCATCAACCCGAGCCTCGCCGACATGAAATACATGATGACCGGCAAGGGAAATCTGAAAATCATCCCCTACAAAACCAACGTCACCATGGTCCGCCAACTCATGATCACCCAGGGCCAGATGAAACCCACCCAAAAAATCGCCGAACCCACCCTGTTCGACGCAAAATTCGTTACCAGCACACACTGAACTCAGGCTCCCGCAGCCCGGCCCCCAATCTGGGCTGCCCCATCACGACCAAAAAAATAGATTGCTCTTTTTCACGAACGCTCTAAAAATCGTCTTAAATATTAATCATCCAAAGCTCTCCCTGAATTGAAGGTCCACATAAAATGAACACAATGCCAAATATTGCGGGCACCCAAAGTTACGACGATAACAATATCGACATTTCCTTCGGCTGGGCCGGCAGCATCACCACAATCCCCAACGGGGGCATCGACCTGAACGACGGCGAGCACGTCTCCTGGACCGAACAGCAAACCGTCTGGTTCGAAATCATCCCCCGCTGGCCCGTGAAAGACCTGAACCTCCGCCTCTCCGCCAGCCCCTTCCTGGTCCCAGGTAAAATCTCGTTCCAGCAGGTGTCCGTCTACGTCAACGGCCTGTTCTGCGGCCTCACCAACCTCTTCGAATCGCAGGAGTGCAACTTCCACATCCCCCGCAACGCCGTCTCCGGCCGCGCCACCCGCATCACCCTCGCCATCCCAACCGCCATCTCCCCCAAACATCTCGACCTCAGCGAAGACGTCCGCACCCTCGGCATCGCGATCACAGCGGTTTGCGTGTCTGCAAAATAGCGCTAAAGCCTAACGCAGTCGCAATTTTTGGGAGTGGTCTCGCTTGCCTAAGAACGTCGAACGCCCCGCCCCCGCCCCGGCCCCCGCCCCGGCAACCCTCAACACCCCCTGGGGCTTCATCGACGAATTCAGCCTCAGCCGCATCGTGGGCTGGGCCTGGAATCCGGCCGACCCCACCGAATCCCTCGAAATCGACCTCCTCGATGACGATCACCACCTCCTCACCATCACAGCCAACCTCCCGCGGTCCGACCTGCGGGACGCCGGCGTGGGCGATGGCAATCACGGCTTCGCGCTCGAAAACATCGCCTTCCTCTTCCCCAAATCCCGCCACCTGCTGCGCCTGCGCAACGCCCGCACCAAGGTCGAGCTCCCCGGCTCCCCCCGCCTCCTCATCCGCCACGATTCCGGCTTCGATGATCCCGCCGCCGACTTCATCGATGGTGTCCTGACCTCCCTCGCCGCCCACGCCACCAACACCGCAACCATCGACAACGCCCTCACCCTCCTCCTCGCCCGCCTGAACGATCTGGTGAACGCCCGCTTCCGCCTCGACACCGCCCCCCGCACCGACACGGCCGAAATCGTCTCCCGCGTCCGCCTCACCGATTGGACGCACGAACTCGTCACCAACCTCCTCCACACCTACCAGCCCATCCACATCCCGCCTCTCTCCCCCACCCCCCTCGTCTCCATCATCATCCCCGTCCACGACAAATTCGCCGTCACCTACAACTGCATCGAATCCATCGCCCGCCACCTCCCCAAAACCCCCATCGAAATCATCATCGTCGACGATGGCTCGCGCGATGAAACCCTCTTCGCCGCCCTCCTCTTCTCCGGCGCCATCCGCATCGTCCGCACGCCCACCAACGGCGGCTTCATCGCTGCCTGCAACTACGGCGCCGCCGCCGCCACCGGCGACTTCCTCTTCTTCCTCAACAACGACACCCTGGTCCGCGACGCCTGGCTCGATACCCTGGTCGAAACCTTCACCATCCTCCCCAACATCGGCATCGCCGGCTCCCGCCTCTTCTTCGCCGACGGCACCCTCCAGGAAGTCGGCGGCATCATCTAGAAAATGGGCGACGGCTGGAATTGGGGCCGCAACGGCGATCCCGCCGCCCCCCAGTTCAACTACCTCCGCGACACCGATTACGTCTCCGGCGCCGCCCTCATGCTCCGCCGCGAAACCTTCGAATCCCTCAACGGCTTCGATACCCACTACGCCCCCGCCTATTACGAAGACACCGACCTTTGCTTTCGAGTCCGCGCCCTGGGCCTGCGCGTCGTCGTCCAGCCCGCCTCTGAAATCGTCCACCTCGAAGGCGTCTCCAACGGCACCGATGTCGCCGGCACCGGCCTGAAACGCTACCAGCAGGTCAACCACCGCAAATTCTACCTCCGCTGGAAAACCACGCTCGACAAACACCGCATGAACGCCGAGCACCCCGAGCTCGAAGCCGAACGTTCCGTCCAGCGCCGCGCCTATTTCATCGACGACACCATCCTCACGCCCGATCAGGATGCCGGCTCCAACGCCGCCTTCCAGCACATCCTCGCCCTGCAGCACCTCGGCTACAAAGTCACCTTCATCCCCTCCGACAACATGGCAAGGATCGACCCCTTCACCCGCGCCCTCGAAAAATACGGCGTCGAATGCCTCTACGCCCCCTATTTCTGGTCGGTCGAGGAAGTTCTGCGCAAAGCCCGCGTCGCCCCGGACCTCGTCTATTTCCACCGCTTCTCCAACGCCTCGAAATACGCAGCCATGGTGCGCGAAAAATTCCCCAAAACCCGCCTCGTCTACAACGTGGCCGATGTCCATTTCCTGCGCGAGGAACGCGAAGCCGAACTCACCGACAATCCAACCCTCCGCGCCACCGCCGCCACCAAGCGAAGGCGCGAACTCGCCGCCATGCAGCAGGTCGATTGCGTCATCGTCCACTCCCCCGCCGAGGCCGACCTCCTCCGCCCCATCCTGCCCGATACCCATGTCGAAGTCGTTTCCTGGGCCGTTCCCCTCCGCCCCACACCCATCCCCTTCGCCGATCGCGCCGGCTACGGCTTCGTCGGCGGTTTTCGTCACCCGCCCAATGTCGATGCCGTGAAATATTTCATCGATTCCATCATGCCCGCCTTGCCCGCGCTCGCCCCGCACCGCTTCACCATCATCGGCAGCAACATGCCGCCCGAAATCGCCTCGCTCCACAGTGCCACCATCGACGTACGCGGCCACGTCCCCATCCTCTCCGATGCCCTGAACCACCTCCGCTGCACCATCGCCCCGCTCCGCTACGGTGCCGGTGTCAAAGGCAAGGTCCTCGAATCCTTCGCCCACGGCCTGCCTTGCCTGATGTCTGAAATCGCCGCCGAAGGCCTCCCGATCGAAGGCGACCTCACTTGGCTCATCGCCCGCACCCCCCAGGAATTCGCCGAAAAACTCGACCGCCTCCTCACCGACGAAGCCTGGAACCTACGCATGGCCGGGACCGCGCTGGCCATGATGGAAGCAAGTTTCTCGTATCAGACAATGGTCGAGCAAACTAAGATGGCACTCAACAGCTCAAACATTTGAAGAGCAATCTGATGCAACACGCTCACTCGATGAAAATGATCACCTTCGGGTCGTGCCTAACAAGCATAACGGCCGAGCATCTAAAAGTGCATCTGGGTGTCGAGTATCTGTATGGAATTCACAATAATCGGAGTGATGCATTCTTGATGTATCACGCCGACAAGACCCATACTATGATACAAAAAAACGAATTTGATTGGCTCGAACCAAAAGAAGAATTTGGCGACTCACCAAATCAATTTTTGAGAAATCAATACGCAGATACTTTGGGACAATTAAACGTCAATAATAAAGATATGCCCGCTCGAGAACCATTTGAAACAGGACTGTTAAACAATCAGGTTGATTTGATTTTACTTGATAATTTTATGGATATGACAGCAAAATTGATGATTGATAAGAGTTCTAAAGAAAATGACCACCGACCAATTTTTTTAAACCCTCATTTCTATAAAAATTCCAGCGAAATTATGGAACAATTTGAATTTGACGATTTCTTGACGGCTAAACAGTCCGCGGAAAACTGGTTCCGTATAATTGGTTGGCTTAAACAACAGCAACCTTTCGCTAAGATTTTCTTTATATGCTTCCCTTATTGCACAAGTTTAAAGTCGCCTGAAAGAGCAGGACGGGCTCGCGACTTCTACATACATCTCACGAAGCTTACGAAAAACTCCGATATCCATGTCATACCGCCGCCGACGGTGATTCCTGAGTTGACTGCAGGTGAAGACTGGTACCACCTTCACGACTCGATATATGTCGCTTTGGCTGGCTACGTTTTCTTTGCCGCTTCGGCTGGACTACCCCCTATTGGGCAAGCGTACGATATTCCAGATATCGACGTTTGCGAAGCTACTGGAGGCCTTGTACCGTAAGGTGCAACTTAGCTTATCGAGATAATGATTGGATGAAATGACACAGGTCGTCAGAGAGCCGTTTAGTCAAAACGTGGCAAAGCCCGACGCGGCAGTTAGAATCGCCCGCCTTATGAATATCGAGAATTTCGAACCCTATTTTGGCGACGTCAGATCAATGTTACGTCAGGCTTCCAGTGTCTTAGGGAGATGGCAAAACAATGACATATCGTTTGTAAATTCTAACAATCTAGCGAACACCTTTGTATCAGTTTTAAAATCTGGTTTTGAGTCATATCTCGGAGAGCCTGTTTATCTAAACGGAAGACCAATGTCTTTTCCTGCCTTCCATGGCGCTTGGCGGAACGGAAGTCCTGATTTGCAAGTGATTCAAGTAGAAGGTGGTTCGATCGCTCTCGCCCCCGACTCTCCGATTGTCTTTGATTGCGAGCATAATGTAATCGAAGATTTTAGTACAAAATACGCACGCTTAATATCGTACTATGACTTCTCTTTAGATGAAAAACTACGAACGGCAACTAAATTAGAAGGAACGGTACTATCAATTATTGATGATGTATTCGGCTTGAATTATTGTCATTGGATAAGCGATTGGATAACCCGGCTTGCGCCATTTACAAGCATGCTATCACGGCCAGATTTTAAAGTTTTAGTGTCTCCTATAATCACTGAATGGCAGATTAGATCTTTAGAAATAGTTGGCGTATCACGAAACAGGATAGTGGCTTTGGAGCCATGGCAAGCGGTGTCTGCCGATAACCTGTTTGTGTTGTCAGACATCAGCAACATTATGCATCCGGCGCAAAAAGGTGCTGATTGGGCTATGGATTTCTTTGCTAAAAATATTGTTGAGCGAGTATTAAACGCTTCAAAGACTCCCACCAATGCAAAACGTAAGTTATACATATCACGGTCAGACGCATCAGGAAGACGGATTGCTAATGAGGAAGAATTATTAGGCCGACTGATGCCGTTAGGATATGAGGCGATCGCGTTATCAAACTATACATTTGACGAGCAGGTCAAGTTATTCTCGAATTCATCTCATGTTGTTGGTATACATGGCGCTGGACTTACAAATGTTGTTTTTTGTCAACCAAACTCCTCCATCATAGAGATTCTTCCGTGCCTATCCGGTTAAGTCAGACACCCACTACATGTGGGGTGGACCCATGCTCCCGAATAAAGCTGGGCATAGGTTGGCGCCTCGGCGCCGCC